>JAPOOQ010000624.1 GCA_026713345.1 Gemmatimonadota bacterium
CATCCGCCGCCTCCACCACGATCCCGGAAACGGCCGGGTGCCCTTCGCCCTCGATCGTGACGCGCCGCTCCGGGGGCCCACCGCCCCCTTCCCCGCCCCCCATCACCATGCGAGCCCGCAGTCCTCCCCGTGGATGCCGGCGGCGGCGAGCGTGGCCGCTACGGGGGCGCACATCGGGATCAATCTGCGCAACATGGGCTTATGACTCCGTGCAGGTGTGCTTCCGGGCCCGCCAGACTACACACGGGCCACTCCGGGAACGGCCCATAGCCTAATCCGGCGTCACCGTCCCGCGCCAGCCTCGGGCCACGATCGCCACCGGCTCCCGCACGAAGACGGGGCGGCGAGTACACACCCGCACCACCTACCCGAGACTCAAAGCCTCCGAATCAGCTCAAGCAGCTCCACGCCCACGTCCTCGATCAACTGCTCGATCAGCGCCACTGTACCATCGGCATCCAGACCCCGAAGCTGTTGTTCCAATCTCGCGACCTCGTCGTCCGCGCTGGCGGACACGGCGATCTCCTGCCCGGTGTCCGGGATCCGCGTCTCCTGCGCCCTGATCGCCTGCTCGGCGCGCCGGGTCACTTCGTCGAGGAGTTTGGACTGCTCTTCAATCGCGGCTTCGATCTGTTCCAGCCCCGCCCTCTGTTCATGGTTCACGATCTGCTGTTCGACCGTCCGCACTCTGGCATCGAGGCCGTAGTTCCTGATCGAGGTCTCGATCTTCTGGACCCTCGCATTCAGGCCGTACGCCTGGATCTGCTCGCCGATGCCGCGGATGCGCTCCTCCCAGGCCTTGATGCTCTCCTCGATGGACTGCCGTTCGGTCGAGCTTGCGGTCTTCAGTCGCGGTATGATCGCGGTGATCTGAGCCTCGTAGCTGGACTTGACCTCCTGAAACGCCGCCACCCGGCCCCGGTGCATGGCGATCTCGTCGCGCATCCCGGACACGACACCCCGGTGATAGGCGATCTCGTCGCGCATCCCGGAGAGGGCCTCCTGGTGGTACGAGATCTGGTTCAGCAGGTCCGCGACGACGCTCTGGCGGTACGCGACCTGGCGCTGGAGACCCGATACGACGCCGCGGTCGTAGGTAGTCTGGCCCTCGCGGTCCGACACCACGCCCCGGCGACGCGAGATCCGGTCCTGAAGCTCCGATTCCTGGCCCCGAATCCGATAGATCTCCATGGTTCCCTTGAGCACGGCGAGCATCCCGTCCCGCCATTCGCGCGCCAGCTCGTCGAAGGGCCGGCTCTCGCCTTCCACGTTCCACTCGTGTTCCAGACCGCCGTCCCCCGGCCGAATGATCAAGCGATGGAGCCTCTCACCTTCGGATTCGAGGAGGATCCAGCCGTCCCCGGCGATGCTGTGGTCGTCGCTGGCTCCCAGCTCCACGTCGCCGTGCACTCGCATGCAAAGGCGCACGTCGCCGATGGATGCCCGGACGACCCGGTCCCCATCCGGGGAAACGCAGTCGACTTCCTGCAATCGCGAGGTCTGAAGCGCGCCGGGCCCGTCCGTGATCGATACGTCTTCCGGCGATGTGCGGACAACGCTTGTCCCACCGGCCGGAGCGTCGGTCAGCGAAACGTCCACGGACTCGTCCACCCCGGCATTCGACGCCGGAGCATCCGGCGGTGGCGCGGACGTCGTGACCGGAGCGGTGGGGGTCCCAACATCGCCGGCCGTGAAGTGGGCAACCGGTTCCGAAGGTGTCGCGGCGTTGTCGCCCTCCACCTTGGGAACCGGGTGGGCGATGGCCGTGGAGACTCCCAGTAGCCCGGTCACGGTCAGGATGGCACCGGTGACGAAGGCGCTGGTTCGCGGCCGATGAGGTCGCAGGATGGCCATGATTCTCCTCTCCAGCCGTGGACGCGATCGCTGGACAAGCGAAAGGGCCGCCAGAGGAGCCGGTGCGTAGCCCGCCCGCGCGCACGCCAGGGACATCAGGTGGCGCGCGTACTCCGAAGGACGTGAACCGAGCTGCAGAACCCGCTCGTCGCAGGCCTCCTCCCGGCTGGCCGCCGCGAGCCTGGAAGCGACCCATGCCAGGGGGTGGAACCAGTAGAGTGCGAGCACCACGCCCCGCATCAGCTGCCGGAGGGCGTCGCAGCGGCGGACGTGCACCAGCTCGTGCATCAGAACCACACTGCGCCGCTCCGCGTCCCAGGCGGCGGCGGACGCCGGCAGGAGGATCACCGGCCTGCGGACACCACCGGTCATCGGGGTGGTGGCGGCATCGCTGGCGACCAGCCGCACGCTCCTTCGAAGGCCCAGGCGACGTGCGATGGCGTGCATCTCCCGCACCCAGAGGGGATCCTCCACGGGGGTGCCCCTGCGGATCAGCATCCGCCAGCGAACGAATCCGGCGGCGACAACGATCAGCCCGGCCAGGCACCCGATCGCCCATACCAGCAGGGGGAGCGGAAGCGGGAAGGACGGAGACGCCGGACTCCCGGAGGACAGGCCCGTCCCTGCAGCCGTCACCCCTGCACGGCGGTACGGGCCCGGTTCGACGTCCACCCCCTCGGAGCGGACGACCGACGCGGGACGGGTCCCCCAACCGTCTGCCGTTCTAGGATCGGCAAGCTTCGGGGGATCCGCAGCCATCCCGGGATCGACAATCTTCCGGGAACCGGCAAGCGGCATGTCCGTTGAAGCGACCGCAGGCCTCCCGGCTCCCGCGTCGGCGTCGGAAGGAAGGAGCGGCAACTCCCACGCGGGTGCCGACAGCGTAACCGCGGGCAGGAGGAGCAGGACGAAGAGGGTTGCGGTCCAGAGGCGATGGCGGCTCTGGGCCGAATCCTTCCGGACTAGCCACGCGAGGACGAGTCCGGTGGCCAGGACGACCGTGGCCCGTAACGCGAATCCCGGCATCGTCAGGGGTTCCACATCCCAGGGCAGCATGGTCATCGTCCCTCCGCCGAGGCCTCGTCGATCATCGCCATGATCCGCTCGCGCTCGTCGGAACTCAGCGTGCTGTCCTCCAGTGCGAGCAGGGTGGCGACCGCCCCCTCCACCGAACCGCCGAAGAAGGTCGTGAGCACGTGCCGCATCGCGCTGCGGCGCGCCCGCACCACGGGCACCCGGGGCGAGTAGACGAGCCGCGGCCCTTCGTATTCCTTGCCCAGATGCCCCTTCTCGACCAGGATCCGAAGCACGGAACGCACGGCGGAATCCGTAGGAGGATCGGCCATGCGCTCGCGGATCTGCCCCGCTGTCGGCCTGCCGAGCTGGTGAACGATGTCCATGACTTCGCGCTCTCGCCGGCTGAGGGACGGCATGTCGGGCATTCCTTCTCTCCATTCCGTGCGCGTTCGGGTGCGCGGCGGACGGGCCGCGTGGCGACCCGGTGTTCAGGGCCGCGGGCGGGCCCGCGTGGGTTGAATCATGAAGGTAATCGTCAACAGTTGAAAAGTCAACGTATTGTTGATTTATCAACGAACACGCAGGCCAAGCTTGACGCGCCGCGCGGCGTCGTGAGAGCGTTCTAGTCCCAAAGCGAAGAGCCGGGAGCCGGCCCGGGTTCCCCAACGCCCCCAGAGAGAGTGGTGATGGACTTCATCAGGCAGATGGTCTCCCGGGACCTCAAGACGGGGAAGTACGGGGGGCGCGTTGTCACCCGCTTCCCGCCCGAGCCCAACGGATTCCTGCACATCGGACACGCCAAGTCCATTTGCCTCAACTTCGGGATCGCCGCCGAGCACCCCGGGGGACGCTGCCACCTCCGCCTCGACGACACCAACCCCGACACCGAGAAGGCCGAGTTCGTCGAGGCGATGAGGGAGGACATCCGCTGGCTGGGGTTCGACTGGGGCGAGCACCTCTACCACGCGTCGGACTACTTCGAGGCGCTGTACCGGTACGC
>JAPOOQ010000625.1 GCA_026713345.1 Gemmatimonadota bacterium
CCACCCTCCCCCTCGACCCCCACCTGCTCGACCTCGTGACCCATCGCCGCACCCAGGCGGGCCACCGCGTCCGCGATCGGCGACGATCCTGCCACAACCAGTCGGGGCACCGGAAACACCGGATTGATGTGCACCTCCACCTTCCCTTCGCTGCCGCAGGACATGGGAACGGGAACGATATCACGATTCTCGTCCGGGAGCGCCCCGAAGCCGAGCAGCCTGGCCCGCCCGTCGGCGAGCGCGGCGAGTGCGTGGCGCACGACCTCGGGCTGGGTGCAGCTTCCGCCGATCCAGCCACGGACACGCCCGTCGCTCGTGATCAACGCCGTGTTGCCCGGCGCCGCCGAGCTGGGGCGTTCCCGGTGCACCACGGTGGCGAGCGCGTAGGAACGCCGCTCGTCAAGGAGGCGCTGGGCCACGCGGAGGAGGGTGCTATCCACGGGTGGCGCTTTCCTCGGCCGCGCCGGCCAGGGCGCTCACCCGGGCCGCGCCGTCCATCGCCCCCCGAGCCCGGGCCGCGCCCGCAACCCCGTCCTCCACCTCCAGCCGCGCGCGCTCGTAGTCCTCAGGGCTGTCCAGATCACGCAGCGCTTCGGCGGGCCAATCCAGCACCACCGCCTCCGCGCGGTGCCGCCTCGCCACCTCGCGCCCGCAGCGACGGTCCATTCGCAGGAGTTCGCCGAAGAGGGAGCGGTCGTAGAGCATCGGGGGGGCGATGGTCTCGCCGCCGTAGCGCGACAGGACCAGGGGGGCGCCGGTCTCGCGGTAGCGGGTCGCCACCGCGCGCAACATGGCGGCGGTGACGAACGGCATGTCGGCCAGCACGACCACGGCAGCGGCGCATCCTTCCGCGCCGTCCACCGCCGCAATCCCCGCGCCCACCGACGTGTGCTGCCCCGTCGCGTGCTCCGCATTGTAGACAGCCCTGCACCCGATTCCGTGCAATTCGGCCTCCACGGCCCCGCGCTCGTGACCCGTCACCACCACCACCGGGCTCATCCCGGCCTCCCCCGCCTTCCGCACGGCGCGCCGCACCACCGACTCGCCACCCAGATCCAGCAGCAGCTTGTTGCGGCCCATCCGCACCGAGGCGCCGGCCGCCAGCACGATCGCCGCCACATCGCTCACGGACGACCGGCCTCCGGCAGATCCGGGAGCGCCGCCGCGGCTGCAGCAGACGACCCGCCATCCCTCCGACCACCCGGCAGCGGAGTCCCGCTCTCGACCCACGCCGACCACCACAGCACTGCCAGCATCTCCGCGCCCGCCGCCAGCCTCTCCGCCGCGAACTCACGCGCCTCGGGATCTGCCGGCTGTTCCGGATCGAAGCCCACATCCCGGTCGAGGCGGTACAGAGTCTCGACCTCCGCGTGGGCGGCCATTATGTGATCCATCACCGCCGCGCGCGCCGAGCCTGCCACCGACCCGGGCTCCCCCGCGCCGAGGTGCCGCGCCAGATCCGCATCGCGCACATGTGCCGACACGAATCCCGTTTCGAACCGCGCGTGGAATCCGTTGTCCGTGGTGTAGCCTTCCGGGTTGGGGGTGTCGCGGTCCCAGCCGTTGAAGTGGATCGTGGTGTGGTGGGGCTGGGATCCGTCGGTCACGTAGTGGCCCAGGATGCCGGCGTCGTTGACGATCCGCTCGGCGATCCACGCCCGCCGCTCCGGGTCGATCTCCGCCCGCCACAGGCGCCATTCGGTGACGATGCGCTGGTACAGTTCGGTGATCCGGAAGGGCAGGAACCCGGCGTCGCGCTCGGGCCGCTCCAGCCCGGCCTCGTAGAGCCGCCGCAGAAAGTCAAAGCGGTCGCGCGCCTCCAGCGCCCCATCTGGAACATTCTCCAGGTCGATGTAGTGGTCATACTGGAAAGCCTGATCCATCTCCCGCTGCCGGCCCACGCGCCAGCGGTCCGGCTCCGGATTCAGGTAGACCAGCCGGTCGCCCGCCTCGCGGAAAAAGGCCGGCATCCCGGCCGGCATCCGGGTCACCGCAGCCCGCGCCGCCATTTCGTGCCCGACCGACCCCCACGGCGGGGCGTGGCGCGCGGGCGACGCGGCGTGGCCGACGATCAGCCCGTCGTCGCCGGCTCCGCGCACAGCCGGTGATCCATCGTGCCAGGCAGCTGCCACAAGCGTCACCAGCCCGAGCGCAACCCCCATTGTCATCGGCTTTCCACCAGTCATCGCACCCTACTCCTTCTCCGCGTCCACGAGCCGCCGGTCCATCGCGTACGGGGACCGCTGCACGGTCGGCATGATCAGCATCTGTTGCACGTTGACGTGCGGGGGGGTGTTCAGGACGTAGCAGACCGCGTCGGCGATGTCCTCGGCCTTGAGCGGGTCGACGCCCTCGTAGACGGTGCGCGCCCGGTCTTCGTCGCCGCGAAAGCGCACCAGCGAAAACTCGGTCTCCACCATGCCGGGATCGACGCTCGACATGCGCACGCGGGTGCCCAGCAGGTCGATGTTGGCGCCCTGGTTGATGGCGCGGACACCGTACTTGGTGGCGCAGTACACGGCGCCCTGCGGGTAGACGACATAGCCGGCGATGCTGCCGAGGTTGACGACGTGGCCCGTGTCGCGCTCGATCATCCCCGGGAGGATCGTCCGCATCATGTTCAACAGGCCCTTGATGTTCGTGTCGATCATCTCGTCCCAGTCGTCGTAACTGCCTTCCTGCACGGTATGGAGGCCGCGGGCCAGTCCCGCGTTGTTGATGAGGATGTCGGGGACCACCGCCTCCCTATCCAGGCGGGCCACGAAGTCTCTCACAGCGGCGCGGTCCCTCACGTCGAAGGTGGCGGTGACGGGCTCCAGCCCGCCGTCGCGTGCGATCTCCCGGGCCATCGCCTGCAGCCGGTCGCTTCGGCGCCCGGTCAGGACGAGGCGCACCTCCATCGCGGCCAGCGCACGGGCACACGCCTCGCCGATCCCGGCGGTCGCGCCGGTCACGATCGCGGTCTTTCCTCGGATTCGATTCATGGATCGGGTGTGAGAATGTAATCTATACTTGTCATAATGTAATGTGAACTTGACAGCGTGATCGTTTCAATGACCGTCCGCACGTCCGGCGGTACGAAGAATGTCTGGTGGGTGACCGGCTCTTCGCCAGTGGGGTCGCTCACGGCCACCCGCAGGCGCGACCCGTATGGAACGTCGCAGAGCAGGAAGAGGCCGCGGTGGTCGGTGGTGGTCGACGCGGTCGCGAAGCTGCCGTCGCGGCGCGGTACCCAGCCGTTTCCGGTCTCGCCGCCGGGACCGCGGGGAGCTGCGACCCATCCTGCCGCGTACCCCGTCGCCGCCGGCCACCGCACTCGAACCTCTGCGTGTCCGGCCGGCGTCCCGTCGGCGTGTCGGATCCGACCCATGACCGGGGCAGTCCCCGCCGGGCGCAGCGCCCCGCCGCAGGAGAAGACCAGCGCGTCAACGACCGTGGGCACCTTCATCCGCACGTAGACCACCTCTCCGAGCGCGCCCTCGACCGCCACCTCGGGTTCCGCCAGCCCCATTTCCCTCAAGGCGGGGTTCGGAATCCGGAGGAAGTACGTTCCCGCCTCAAGCCGGTTGAGGAGGAAAGAGCCGTCGACGTTGGCCGTCACACCAGAGGGGGCGGGAACGTTGCCCGCGTCAGGATCGCCCGCCGCAGGATCGCCTGGAGCAGCACCCCCACCCCCCCGGCGCGCAACCACCACCGGCCCCGGCGGCGGCCCCGTTCCCGCCGAGTCCGTGACCACCCCGAAGATGCTCGCCGACCAGGCCTCCAGGACGGTGCGGCCCACCGAATCGGTGACGGCGGCCGTCGCGCCCCCCTCCACGCGGTGCCCGGTGCGCCGGACCCCTCCCCCGCGCGCTTCCGCGAAAGACGGCATCCGGATCCACCATTCCTTGACCACCCACGCGCCATCGGGCAGGCGGGTGAAGCTCACCTCTCCGGGCGGGTAGCCGACTTCCGGAGAGTCCAGAAGGCCCACGTATCCGAACTGGATGCGCTGCAGCTCGGCGGTCTCGATATCCAGCCAGATGACGCCGGCGATCTCGGGGACCTGTCGGCGGGCTGTCGGCTGGAAGGCGAGTCCCACCGTGCCGTCTCCGCCGTCCACGACGCCCAGACAGTGGGAATCCAGGAATGCGTCGGAGAGGAGCGCTTCCGCGTCGGGTGCGTAGTAGACCGACATCGAGTCACCCTCGTTCTGCACGAACCCCTCTTCTACGAGATCCTCGATGGGGGCCGAAATGAAAGCCGAGGTCTGATCGGTCATGAGCATGCTCGAATCGGCCAGGACCTCGCGCGCGTCCCGGTCGAGCCGCCGTTCGTAGCGCAGCAGCGTGTAGCGGTAAAGCCCGGCCTCCCGGGTCCAGGCCTCCGCCGCGAGCGCCTTGCGCGCCTCCTCCCACACCTGCCCCGCCGCCGCCCCCTTGTCGGGCCTCACCCGGCAGTCCCGCTCCGCCGACACGACGATGCCCCTCAGCCGGATCGCCTCGACCGGGACCTCGAGGCGCAGCTCGACCGCGTCGGCGGCCGGCGTGAATGGGTCGCTGGTGAAGCTGGCGTAGCCGATCCGGTCCACCGTGATGGTGTGCGGGCCCGGTCGGCGTGCTTCGAGCAGGAACCGCCCCACCGCGTCGGTGAGCGCCTGGTCCACCCGGCCCCCGTCGGCGCCGAGGAGCAAAACCATCGCGCCGGTCACGGGCACACCCGTCCCCTCTTCGACGACGACCCCGGGCACGGGCTGCGCGGTGGCGCGGAGCGACCCCGGGCCGATCAGCAGGATCAGGAGAAAGGTTGTGCGCACGCCCCAAAGGTAAGCGTCCGGGGTCGCGCGCGTCACGGCGTAGGTGCCTTTCATAAACTCTCCCTCGGATACAGATTGGTTTGCCGCGGCTTCCGTCCGGGCCGCACCCGACTTCCCCCACCAATCCGTCCAAGGAGCCATCCATGACCGCCCCACAGGTCCGGCATTTCCGTATCGCCGAGCAACCCGTCGAGCAGCTCAATCCCCTGATCTCCCGCAGCCTGATCACCGGAGAGCGCACGATGCTCGCACATGTCTACCTGAAGAAGGGCGCCGTGGTTCCGATGCACTCGCACGACAACGAGCAGATCACCTACGTGCTCGAGGGCGCGCTGAGGTTCAGGATGGGCAACGGCGGGCCGGACGGGCTCGTGGTTCGCACGGGCGAGGTCCTGCACCTGCCGAGCAACGTCCCGCACGAGGCGGAAGCACTCGAGGACACCATCGACGTGGACGTCTTCACTCCTCCGCGGCAGGACTGGCTGGACGGGGATGACGCCTACCTGCGCAGCGGCGGCGCCGGAGAGGGGAGCTGACCCGATGGGGAGCACAGGCAAGCTCACGGGCAGCCCCTGGATCTGGAAGGACGGGGACTACATCCGCTGGGAGGACGCGACGGTCCACGTGATGAGCCTCGCGGTGCAGTTCGCGGCTTCCGTCTTCGAGGGGATCCGCTGTTACGAAACCCCCGACGGCCCGGCCGTCTTCAGGCTGCACGACCACCTGAAGAGGCTGATGACGTCGAGCCGCACCTACCGGATGCAGCCCGCCCACACAATCGACGAGCTGGCGGACGCGGCCCTGGCCACGATACGCAGGAACGAGCTCACCTCCTGCTACGTCCGCCCGACCGTGCTGCGCGGGTTCGGCGCGTCGAGCATGCACCCTGGGCAGAGCCCGATCGAGACCTACATTCCGATGTGGCCGTGGGGCGCGTACCTGGGCGAAGGGGCCCTCGAGAAGGGCGTCGACGTCTGCGTCTCGTCGTGGAACCGCCCGGCGCCGAACACCATTCCCAGCGGGGCCAAGTCGGCGGGCAACTACATCCTTTCGGCGCTGATGGTCATGGAGGCAGACTCCCACGGCTACACCGAGGCGATCGGGCTCGGGCCGAGCGGCCTGGTGAGCGAAGGGAGCGGCCAGAACCTCTTCCTGATCGTGGACGGCGAGGTCGTGACCCCGATCCTGGACGGTACGTCGCTCTCCGGCATCACGCGGCACACGGTACTGAAGATCGCGGAGGAACTCGGCCTGACCGTGCGGGAGCAGCTGGTACCGCGCGAGATGCTCTACGGCGCCGACGAGCTCTTCTTCACGGGTACGGCGTCGGAGGTCACGCCGATCCGGTCGGTGGACGGACTGACGGTGGGCGAAGGACGGCGCGGCCCGGTCACGGAACGGATCCAGCGCCGGTACCTGGAGCTGGCGAAGGGCGAGGGGCCGGATCCGTGGGGGTGGGTGACGTATCTTGGGTGAGGGTTGAAGCGTTGGATTGGCTTCGGGAACCCGGAGTGTTCCCCGGTGTAACGCAATGGAGCCGTCAGATCGCCTGGCGGATTCCCGAGTTTACTGGAAGGAGCATTGGAATGTCGAAATCACGTCATCTTCTGACCGCCGCGATCGCGCTGGTACTCGGCGCGGGCGCATGTACCGACACCAGCGTCGAGCCCGAGGAACAACTGACTGAACAGGAGGCAATGGATCTCCTGGACGGGTACAGGGTGCTTTTTTTGGATGAGGAGCCCACCGTTATTTCCGAAACGGCGGGCGGCGCCGTGATCGAGTGCCCCCTCGGGGGGCAGGCTGAATTCCAAGGGGGCGGAGAAGAGGAATTCGTGGGCGACACGGCCCGGTTAAACGTGAACATCAACATCAATCCGATGGCGTGCCGGGTATCCGCCAACGGCAACGAATTCACCATCACCGGAGACCCGGGCGTCCGCGAGGAAATCTCCGTGGAGATTGTGGCGATTGACGGTTTCTTCGAGAGTTTCGACGTCACCGGCACCACTGTCGGGACGCTGGCCTGGGAGTCGGGCGACCGCTCGGGAACGTGTGACATAGACCTGGTGCTGAGCGCCGAACCAGATCTGGACCCCGAGAACCCAGGTGTGACGGGCACCTTGAGCGGGATGTTGTGCGGGCACGAGGTCGACATTGACGTAGCCGAGCTGCCAATCGAATAATGATAGATCGGTGGTGGCATCCGGGCTGAACAGGAGGCGATCGAGCTGTTCGAGACGTTCAGGGAGTTTCAGAGCGGGGTGGCCTTTGCCGGGATTCCGGGGTTGCAGGAACGCCTGGTGACCACGTGCCCCCGGGAACCCTTGTGACCGACTGCTACCCGCGGTCCAGGGCGAGGAGCGACCGGAGCAGCACGTTGGCGCCGCGGGCGATGTCGTCGGGTGCCGTGTATTCGTCGGGTGAATGGCTGATTCCGCCCTGGCTCGGCACGAAGATC
>JAPOOQ010000626.1 GCA_026713345.1 Gemmatimonadota bacterium
AAGCGAAGGTGACTCCCGCTGGGCAGGTGGCGCGCCACGAACAGGTGGCAGAGGTGATCCAGGTCCCGAATGTCCTGATTGACCCCGCGGTCCTTGATCACGGTCTCGTTCGCCAGCTTCGGGTCCTGCTCCATGACCGCCTGCACGGAGTGCCTGAGGTTGTTCTCGACCTCAGAGGCGATCTCCCCGAGCCGCGAGCGAAGGTCCAGCAGGTCGGACTCGAGCCGTTCCTCGTAGAGGCTCAAGGGCACTCCGTTTCCGTGACGGGTGCGTAGCCGCGCTCAAGGATCACGCACTGGCCCGCGGAAGAGAGGATCCAGTCCATGTATTCCTTGACCGCGCCCTGGGGCTCGCCCGCGGTGTACATCATGAGCGGGCGGGCGATCGGGTAGCTTCCGTCGATGGCCGTCGCGATCGTCGGTTCAACGCAGTCCGCGCCCTCCCGGGCAGCGATACAGGGCATGCTGACATACTCCGTGGCGTACGCAAGCCCGCTGTAGCCGATCGCGCAGGGTGTGTTTTCCACCAGGTCGACGACATCCTTCGAACCGTGCATGTCGCGCGACCCGAGCTTGTACTCCATGTCGTCCCCGAGCACCGCCTCCCTGAAGTAGACATAGGTGCCCGAGTTGTTCTGGCGGCTCACCAGGACGATCTCGTCCGATCCGCAGCCCGGAACCTCTACCCCGAGGTCGGACCACTTCGTCACCGGGCCGCCCTCGCCGTAGATGGCCTGAAGCTGGCCGTGCGTCAGGGTTTCGATCGGGTTGTCCGCGTGCAGGTAGACGGCCAGGGCATCGTACCCGACCACGAACTCGATGGGTTCGACGCCGTTCGCGCGCGCTGCCTCGATTTCGCTCTCCCGCATCTTCCTGGACGAGTTTGCGATGTCGACGGTGCCGTTGATCATCGCGGACACGCCGGTGCCGGACCCGCCGCCGGTCACGGCGACGGCGACGTTGGGATTGACCGCGCTGTACGCTTCGGCCCATGCCTGGGCCACGTTCAGCAGCGTGTCCGAGCCCTTGTTCTGGATCACCGCGCGCTGGTCGCGGTCGCCTCCTCCGCAGGCCAGGATCGCCAGGGTCGCCACGGGTAGGAATCGCTTCATGCTTCTTTCACTCCTTGTTTGCCTTGATTGAAACTTCATGGGGAACTATACCGGGCCTTTGTAACAGCATCGTCACCGCGCGGCGACGAAACGATCCCGCGTCTGGCCGTCAGAAGTAAAGGTAGGTCTGAAGCTTGAATGACAACTCCGTCGATCCGGTTCCGGGGCTGTAGATGTCCAGGTTGGCGCCGATCCGGTTCTTGCCCCGGATGTAGAGGAACATCCCCGGGGTGAGGAGCAGTCCGGCGTCCGCCTCGGCATCCCGGTCGGGATCGCCCCAGCTTACGCGCGCCACAGGCTCGATCCCGGCAAGGCGGTCGCTCTCCAGGGGTACGTATCGGCTCAGGATGGCCTGCCCGGTCAGAAAGCTCGGGCTGTCGCCAGCCGGGCCGGCAAGGCGCCAGTTCGCACCGCCGATCAACCCGATCTGCAGGTGCGTTCCATCGCGGAAGTCACCGATCTCCAGGTCGGCGCCGTAGGCCGTGCCCGCGCCCGTGTCCCCGTCTCCCCGCACATAGTCATGCCGGGACGCGTTGGCCGAGAGGGAGACCGCTTCGGCCAGGCGAACCGAAACTCGCCCTGCAAAGGACTTCCCCGAGTTCTCGTCCGATCCCGACGTACCGGTTCCGTTGGTCAGCGTGGCCAGGTAGGTGAAGCGCCCGCCGATCGAACCGTCCGCTTTGAAGCCGACGTCGCGGTCGGAGTATCCGAGCTTCTCCGTGAAGCGGCTGAGGGTGCAGACACCGCCCGGCCCCCCGCACACGTTCATCCCGTTGACGCGGCCGGTTCGTTCCACCACCACGATGTCGGTCGAGCTGTCGAGTTCGAAGATGTCGAACGCCCGCTTGAACTGACCCACCGAGATTCGGAATCCGGGGTCGAGGTTCAGGCGGAAGTAGGCGTCCTTGAGGTCGAGTTTTCCCTCGCCGAAATCCGGCTGAATGCGAGCGTCGAGAAGATCCGACACGGTGATGTCCAGCGTAAGGCGCGCACGTCGCGTAAAGAAATCGGTCGCCTTGCCCCCTTCCGCGGAACTGGTCGCGAACTGGGAGTGAAGACGTCCCCCGAAGCGGATGTCGGCGCTCCGGGCGCTGATCTCCACCTGTGCCTGGGCGTCGTGGACTACACTCAGGAGGACGGTCACCGCCGCGACAGCCACGCGGATCCTGGTCACGAGTATCGCTGCTCCTAGGACGACGGTGTCCTCAGCCGGACG
>JAPOOQ010000627.1 GCA_026713345.1 Gemmatimonadota bacterium
CGCGCGCGCGGGGTGGGGGGGGGGGGGGGGGGGGGGGGGGGGGGGGGGGGGGGGGGGGGGGGGGGGCTTGGGTCGCTGGCGGCGCAGGGAGCGGACCGGGTGACCGGGATCGAGGCCGCGGAGTGGGAGCCGGGCCGGGTGGACGTGAGCGCGGCGGCGCTGGCCGCGCACATCCGGAGCCGCGGCCGTGCGGCGGTGGTCTTTGCGGCCACCGGGCCGGGAAGGGATCTCGCCCCCCGGGTCGCCGCGAAGCTGGGGCGGCCACTGCTCACCGACGTTACAGGTGCGGAGGTGGACGGCGGCGATGTCGTGGCCACGCGTCCGGTCTTTGCCGGGAAGGCGCTGGCGCGGGTGCGGGCCAGGGGCGCGCCGGTGCTTCTGTCCATAAGGCCGAACGTCTTCGCGGTGACGGAATCGCCCCGTGAAGCGGTCACCGAAGTGGTGAGCGCCGAGCCGGACGAGGGCGCGGGTGGCTATCGCGTCAAGGGGTTCGAGGCGTCGGAGGGCGCAGCGCTCGACGTCTCCGAGGCCGAGATCGTGGTATCGGGGGGGCGGGGGATGAAGGATCCCTCCAACTGGCACATCCTCGCCGACCTGCGGGACGCCCTGGGAGAGACCGCCGCCCTGGGTGCGTCGCGTGCGGTGGTCGACGCCGGCTGGCGTCCGCACGCCGAACAGGTGGGGCAGACCGGCAAGACCGTCACCCCGAAGCTCTACTTCGCGATGGCGATCTCGGGAGCGATCCAGCACCTCGCCGGGATGCGCACGTCGGGGGTCATCGTCGCGGTCAACCGGGACGCCGACGCTCCGATCTTCAGCGTGGCCGACTACGGGATCGTGGGGGACGTGTTCGAAGTCGCGCCCAGGCTGGCCGAGGCCGTCCGCGAGCTTCGCCGCGAGTGACCGGTGCGGCCGCTACCCCCTGGGGCGGCCGAGGAAGTGCACGGGATCCACTTCGCGTCCCCAGCGCCATACCTCGAGGTGCAGCGTCGGTCCGGTGGCGTTCCCCGATCGCCCCGACAGGCCTATGACGGTTGCCTTGGTGATCTCGTCGGCGGGCTGCACCAGAATCTCGGAAAGGTGGGCATAAACGGACAGCAGGTCGTCGCCATGGTCGACCCAGACGACGTTGCCGTATCCTTCCATCACCCCCGCAAAACGCACCCGTCCGTTCAGAATCGGCCTGACCCGGGTGCCTGACGGGACGGCGACATCGACCCCCCGGTGGACCTCCCCGACGAACCCGCCGCCGCGGACCCCGAAGGGCGAACTGATCGGACCTTCGACCGGCCACTGCGGCGTCTGACACGCGGACGCGGCCAATGCGCACAGAGCAAGGACAGTCGTTCTCATCGTCTCCCCTGCAGCAGAATGACGGAAACGGGATCATTTCGGCGAATGTCGGCGCGGCCCTCGGGGACCACCGCGAGGCCGTCCGCGCCGGGCAGGGATCGCACCAGGCCGCTTCCCTGAGGACCGGTGAGGGCGCAGCGGGTCCACCCGGACTCGTCTTCGCGGAGCCTGACGCGAAAAAACTGGGTGAGCTTCCGGGCGGACCTGAGTTCGTCGTCGGTGCGGGCCGTCACCGCCACTCCCGCCGGTCGTGCCGCTCCAAGCCTGGCGCGCAGATAGGGCGCCACCAGCACGTGGAAAGTGACGAAGGCGGAGGCCGGATTGCCGGGCAGACCGAAGACCGGCAGCTCCTGGCCCTCACCAGTGCGAAGGTGTCCGAAGGAAAGCGGGCTGCCAGGACGCACCCGGGCACGCCAGAAGTCGAGCCGGAAGGGGAACCGCAGGAGGATACGCTTGAGAAGGTCCTTCTCTCCCATGGACGCTCCTCCTGTAGTCACGAGGAGGTCGATTCCCGCCAGGGAGGCCAGCCGTGACTCCAGCCCGGCTGGATCGTCGGGGGCGATTCCCAGGTCGACGGGCACGCCGCCCGCCTCCACCACTCCCGCGGCGATCATGTCCCGGTTCGAATCGGGGATGCCTCTTCCGGCGATCACCCGCTCGAAGCGGTCCGACCCGACCAGCTCGTCGCCGCTCGACATCACTCCCACCCGGGGACGACGGTACACGAACACGCGCTCACTGCCGCTGGCCGAGATCACCGGCAGCGTCCCGGAGTGCACCACCGCTCCCGCCGCAACGGTCTCGTCGCCGGCGCGCATGTCCTTTCCCGCCGACCGGACGTGCTTGCCCACGTCGTCCAGACGGCGCAGCACCACGAACCCGGGGGCGTCCTCGGCGTCGGTATGCTCCACCCGGATCACCGAGTCGAAGCCGAGCGGCAAGGGTCCGCCGGTCATTACGCGCACGGCGGCCCCGGGTGCGATATCCTCCAGTGGCACCGATCCCGGATAGGAGCGCCCTGCCACCGGAAGGCGGACCTCCGAGCCGGGATCGCGCCCGGCAAGTTCACCGCTCCTGACGGCGTAACCGTCCATGGCGCTGTTGGGCCACGCCGGGAGCGTCGCCCGGGCGCTGACAGGGCGGGCTAGTGAGCGCCCCAGCGCGAGAAGCGGAGCCAGATCGGTCTCCGGCATCGGCGAGGCGTCAGCGAGGATCCGCGCGAGCGCCTCGTCAAAGGACAGCCAGTCGGCCCGGAGGCGCTCGAAATCGGCCATTCGTTCTCAACAGACCGCGAGGATCAGAACCGCCAGCCGAGACTCAGCGTCAATCCCGTGCCCGCAACCCACTCCCTCTGCTGCAGGTTTTCCTGTCCATCCGAGGACGGCCTCTTGGCGGGGTCCTGGAAACCGCCCGGCGTGTTGATCCTCCAGAGCGTCATGCTCGCTTCCGCGCGCAACATCAGCTTCGAGGTGAGCGACACTCTCAATCCGGTACCCGCGTTCGCGGTGAAGGCCGTGCCAAAATCGAAGAGGTCCTCCGGTAGCAGTTCCTGCTCGCTCTCGCCTTCGGTCGCCAGGTCGATCGCCAGTCCGCCCCCGAGGAAGACGTGAGGGCTGATGCGGCGCCAGGTGCGGCGCCCGGTAAGGCTGAAGTCGAATCGGGCGTCGAGCATGACGAGGTGAACGTCGGTCTCGCCGATCGACCAGTCTTCCCTGGAGCGACGCGGATCGATGACCGCTCGATTGGTGGGAAGATAGCTGAGGAGACCCTCGAAGAAGATGGGGCCGACGGCCTCGATTGCGTACCGAGCCCCGAAGACCGGACCGGACCTCGGGCCCAGGTCGTAGATGCCGGGATCGGCGGGCATGTAGCCGGAGATGAGGGAAACCTCCTGGCGTCCTTCGATGAAGCGATACGGCGAGGGGATCGTCTGAGCCCCGGCCGGACTGGCCAGGGCCGCGAACATGGCCAGCAGGGGCACGGAGGCAACCAAGGTGGAACGGATCGTCATCGACTCTCGTGGAAGGGGATTTCTTGGCGTTGGACTCATGTGAATGTAATCTGTTTCGGCGGGATGGTCCGGGGGCGGCCGCTCGAGGCCGTGACTCCCGGGACCGGTCATTTCCGTAGGGATCCGGATACGGATGTGGTGCGCCAGCACGATGAATGGTTGTCGGCCCCGGTGCCGATCGAGGGGGACTTGGAACTGATGCGGTGTTCAACTTGTGGCGAAAATCTCCTCCAGGGAGAGGACCGGTGCCCTACGTGCGGCGCCGTCGTGGTGCGCCGTCCGGCCTCCACTTCACGGGAGCGGGACCGGGGCGTCAGGGAGTGCACGCGCTGCGGCTACCGGGGTGACGGGATCCCCTACTTCCGCAAGCCGTTGCACGCCGTGCTCCTTGCGGGCGTGAGCTTTCCG
>JAPOOQ010000628.1 GCA_026713345.1 Gemmatimonadota bacterium
ACGACGGCCTCCAGCCCGGATCTGCGGGTCGCCACGCTCTGCGGCGTCATGGTGCGCGCTCCAGAACCGGATTGCGGCGCCGCACATCGGCGACGAGACGGTCGAAGAATGGCGTGGCATCGGCCTCGCCGGACACGAGACGCGGACCCTCGGAGAAGTCAACCTCGACGAACAGGGACGCCTCGATCATCCCGATGCTCCAGCCCGGCGGCCGCCGGTTCGACAAGCGGGAGATTCTGCGCTTCAGGAGGTCCGACCAGGTGCTCTGGTGTGCGGGGCTGTAGGAGTCCTCGGCGACATTGAAGAGCATGATGTAGCCGGTCACGATCTCCGGCGAGTACATCTGGACGTTCGTTACCTCGCCCATCAGGTCGTCCACGCGATTCGGGACAGTCCCGCCGAGATTCCTCAGGAGGGACTTGAGGGAAATCGCCAGCCGCGGCTTGTCGTCCAGGCTCCATGCGACATCCCAGGACTTTTCCCGCCCACCTCCCGGGAGCTTGGCCTCCGTGACAGCGCCATCGAGTCCCCGCCTGGCCAACTCAGCAACGCAGAACTGCGCCAGCCCGTCCAACCGCTTGGTGGACGTCGCCTTCCCCTCGACCACCGCGATCCGGTACAGGTAGTCTACGGCTTCCTGGAGCTGCATTGCGCCTCGTGTGAGTGGGTGACCATGCTTCAAGGTAGGCTGCGCGGTGGGGCGGGGGAATGGTTGGATGGGCCCTTCACCCGCCCAACAGCACACCGCACGGCCGCTTCGTCGATCACCTCGTCACCCAACACCTCAAGCAGAGGCCGGCCACCGGGCTCCAACGCAAACCTGACGAATTGCGGGAACAGCGGGTTGGCCGCCGTAACCCCCGCTTCCCCGACCAACCGCAGCAGCGTCCGAATCCTCGCCACGTTGCCCGGCGGTCGATTCGTGGACTGGACGTGATTCTCGGAAAGACCAGGAACGCAACCTGCGGATTCCGCTTCGTGGCGACCGGCGGCATGGCTGGATCGGTTGTGGTATCCTACACTGCTCGCTCACGATCGATAAGCCAGATTCGACACAAGGAGGCGCAGTGAGTCAGGCGCTTGCCAATCCCGGATCGCCGACACAGGCCTCCGTCGCACAGGCGGACTCGGTCTCCGAACTCCTGCACCATCTGCACGACGTGCGGCAGGCCCGGAGCGAGGATTCCGTCCGTCTCCTGCAACAACTGACTCCACATCTGCACGCAGCCCGCGCGGTCGAGCGCGAACTCGATCGCCATCTCGACCGCCGCTTCAACGTCTTCCGCTACCTCCGCGACGACGAGCTCGGCCTCTCGCGGATCGTCGCAGACCTCCTCGATCCGACCGGTGAACACGGTCAGGGCACGATCTTTCTGGAAGCGATGCTGGAGTTGCTGGGAGTTGCTCCTGAGGCAGGTGATTCGGTCCGGTTTGGTCGCGATGTTTCCGGCGGGCGCACCGCAACCGCGACCTGGAGCGAGCGTTTCGCTCGGCTTCGGTCCACCGCCGGCGACAAGATCCGGGTCGTGCTGGAGCGCGGCGGGCTCCCTGGGCGCAGGCGCATCGACATCACGGTGGACATTCCGACCGGGGACCGGATGTTCTGCCTCGCGTTCGAGAACAAGCCGCGCGCCGACGACCAGCCGGGGCAATGCAGCGACTACCTGAAGTTTCTCGACAGGCTGTATAGCGGACGCTTCCTCCTGGTCTATCTGCCTCCGCGCTACCGGATGCCCGACAAGTCCAGCCTTCTGCCGGCGGATCGCGAACACTGGAAGAATGAGTTCCGCGTACTGCCCTATGTTGCGGACGACGCGCCGCCTGGCGACGACGATCCTTCCGACGGGGATGACGCGCCGCTCGCGCAGGTCGACTCAGGTCGGGACGACGCGATCGCCGAGGATGACGACACTGATCACAACGTCCCGGCTGCCCAGGATGACGCGGCCGCCGATGGCGCCTCGCTCGCGGATTGGTTCGGAACCTGCTGCAAGCTCAGCGACGCCGAGCGGCTGCGCTGGTTTCTGCGAGAGGCGCAACTCTACTGCCAACACCATTTCGGAGACTCGACCATGACCGACACGGAAGCCCGTTACATCCGCGAATACCTAGACCAGAACCCGAGGCACCTGCATGCGGCATTCGCGGTGGCGCGCGCGTGGCCTTCCGTCAAGCACGATGTGTGCCGACGGTTCCTGGAGCACCTGAGGGACCGGGTTGAGGAGCGGGTTCGGGAGGAGTTCCCGGAGATGGCTGGGGATTTGGATGTCGGGTGCCACTTCGGTGGGGACAAAAGGTACTCCAACTACTTGCGCGTCTACCGATCCGGATGGGTACGGTGCGACGGCGTATCTGAGTCCAGATCAGACGGGCGAACCGCTGTGATGTTGGAATGCGGCAGCGGCGGTCCTACGAGTTGGCACTGGGGTGTGCGTAGTGGGAAGAGCAAGGGCGACATGACCGAGACGGAAAAGGACCGTCGTGAAGAAGTCGAGGGCGCGCTGAAGCGGAATGGTCTCTCCCTCCCAGACGCCCATCATTGGCCACACATAGAGAGGCCCCGCCATCAGGACTGGACCGCCATCGTCCCTGAACTCGTTCAGGAACTCGGCGACGGCGGCGGCAAGATCACCGACCACTACGTCGACGGACTAGTCGGAATCGCCGAGAAGGCAATCCCCGCCATTAGCGAAGTGGAGTTGGAGAACACGAATCCTTCTGGCTCGCGGGACTCCTGAGCCGCACCTTCGCTGACCGCGGCATCCGTGACCTCGCTGAAATCATGTCGTCTGCCCGAAATTGTCAACTCCACCATACATTTCGTAACCCTGGCATTACATGCATGGGTGGCGGAGCTGTGAGAGGCCGCTGGACCTGGGATGCCTGTCGAACCGCCTGGTATCGCTTGAGGTCGCCGCCTCCACGGAGTTTCCCGAGTGGGAAACGGTGGAGTCTGTGCTCATCCAGCTGACCAGCCGGAAGAACTTCGTCAACCACTTCGTCGCGCTGACCGTGCTGCGAGACACTTGGTCGCTACTGGCCGACTGGGTTCAGGAATTGGAGGGGGGTTAGTAGCGGGCGCCAGCCACCATGGAGGGCGCCAGCCAGCGCACTTCCATCTTGCATCCGTCCCCCACCGGCCCGAGGTTGCGTCGAGTCCCGGAGTTCGCAGATCGCGGACGAGGCGGAGCGGACGGCCGCTTGGTCTCGCTTGAACGTCCCTCTCTAGTCAGCTGAAGGACCCCGTGGAGAGCCTCAACCTTCAAGTCGATTCCCCCCACAGCCCCATCGGCCAGATCCTCACCCGCGAGGAACGCTCGCTCGCTCTGGTCGACCTCGGTCGCGACGCCAGCAAAGCCCTCCGAGCATCCTGGTCCACGGACCAACCGTCCCAATCCGGTGGAGCCATCGACAGCTCTTGGCTGCTCCCGATGCTCGGCGCCGGGAGCACGGCTGCGTCGTCCCTGATGGCTGGCAACGTTTTCCTGGCGACCGCCAATCCCGCGACGCTGATGACCATCGGCACAGGGGTCGGTACTGCCGTCATGGGCCCGACCGGGATCGTCGCGCAGGCGCCCTTCATTGCCGCCAGCAGTGCCCTGCTGCCGGTTGTGGCACCGGTGATGCTCTTCACGACCGTCTCATCGGTGATGATGTGCGCACGCCTCGATCGGGCGCAGAGGACTCTCGGCCAGCTTGCCAACGCGGTGGAGCGAGTACGTCGTCTCTTGGACGAAGACTATGCCCGTTTCGAGACCGCGGCGGAGCGGATCGACGAAATCCGGTCCGAATTCGAACACGCCCGGCGATTCGCCAGCGACGTGCCGGACAGGCTAGCAAGGATCGATCACGATGTGGGCTTGCTGCGTTCCAAGTACGGGCTCCTGATGACCGGGGCCGTTGATTCGGAGGACGGCGCGCGGGCGGCGGTGTCGGACCTCAACCGGTTCTTCCTGGCCAGTCTCTACGACACTCAGATCGACGTGCTCCAGCTGCACCTGGCGCTCCAGAACGATCCCGATGTCGTCGAGTTCCGCCTGTCACGGCTCCGGGAGAAGCTCGAACGGTACGGCGAGGGATTCCGGCAGGTCCTCGATGACGACCGGGTCGGAGCTTACCACAGGGAGCTGAAGGGGGAATTGGCCAGGTCACGGTTGGTGCGGCTGCCGCGTGGCTTGCGTCTTCCCTTCGGTGGGGAACCGGCCGCACAGGTGCGAAGGGTTCGGGCCATTCGGAAGGACTTCGATGCGGGCCAGAGGCGCGTTGAGACTTGGGTCGAATCGGTGGAGGCGGCGACGGACGAGTCGCGGCGGGAGGCGGTGGTGTTCTACCGGGAAGCCGGTGGCGAGCGGGCGTTGCGGGCGTATCGTACGGGGGAGGTCAGGGTGGAGTGACCGATCGGGAAAGAATAACCCCGCCCGAGGCCTTTCGGCGTGTCGGACGGGGAGCAAGTATGTCGGTTCGGGGTGGGAACGGCTTGTCCCTTTCGCCGGCAAGCCGCCCGTCGGTAGACCCTACCTCTGCCGACCCTTCCGCCTCGGCGACTGTCCAGAACTCCTGACGAGCTTTCCGCCCAGCGCCGGTTCCAGCCGGTAGCCGCCCACCTTGACCCCCACCTCGGCGAGCTGTTTCGCGGCCTGCTGGCTACGATCGATTGCCGTTCGATCGATACTCGGGTTTCTCTTGAGAATCCTTGCCAAGTGATCCTTTTCCATCCGCAGGTCTCCAGTCCGGGGTTCTAGAAAAAGTAGAGCGTGTGGACGAAAGTTGCCAACTTGTTTCGCGCCATGTGGTCTCGGAGGAACCAGAAGTAGTCCCAGACGGCTTGCTTGAGCAGGGGTTCGGCGCCGAAATCCGTGATCTTCAGTGACAGCTCTTCCTGTAGGGTCCCCATGTCGATTCCCCGACCGTGCGTCAACCACCGTTCCTGGTTGTTCAACTGCGTCGCGATCCAACCGGCTCGCTCTTCCTTCATTTCCTGCGTGACTGGGATTCCTCGAGTTTCCGTTTCGACCCAGTCCTTGAACTTGTAGCTGGTCAGCCACCGCTTCAGCAGGTCGATCGAGAGACCGCGGGCCAACTCGAACTGATGGAGTTCCGCCAAGTCTAGCTTCTGAGGCAGGACCAACTCCGCGGTCGACAGCGCCTCGCTTCTGCTCTTCTCGATCAGATTCTCGTATTGAGCCAGGTAGGACAGCGCCGGCACGAGCCGGTCGTCCAGTTGAAGTTGCGGATCGATCGGCCCCAGGCAGGAGTGATAGTCCATCAGGATATCGTCGCCAGACATGGCCAGCACGGTCCCCGCCGGTCGTGTCGAGCAGCTGCAGATGGCTGTCCACACGGTGCTCGCCGAGTCCGAACAGATTGCTTCGGGTCGTGGGCCTACTCCCGAGACGGCGAGTCGGGTTCTTCTGGTTGCCTTTCGCGCTGATCGGTCTCCCAGCAGCGCCGGAAGTCGATCGCGATGCTCGCCAGCTGTTCCACCACCGAATTGAGGACCGTCCCGTACTCGACTCCGGTGGGTAGGTCGATCGGGACCACCACGTGGCCCCCTTCGTCAAAGCAGCGCGGTGGGTTGCTGCGAATCCGGCTCTTCAACGCCTCGCGTACCTCCACCAGACGCCTCTCTTTCCAGTCTTCGAACGACAACCAAAGGGGCGTGGCTGGATACGATCCGCGCGCCCAGCGGTCGGCGTCGAGTCCCAACCAAGCACCAGCGCGTTCTATCGTGACGTAGCGCCCGTAACCTGTTCGTCGGGGCGTGACCCTCAGTCCGCTGGTGCTCATGAAGCCAGCCCTGCGACCCCGAGCCGTGGCGTCGTCCACGAGCTTGGGTAGACCAAGCAGCCTGCGCGCCACGTCCGGTCCGAGTTCCTCGGCTCGAAGCGGCGGGAAGCTGCTGTCGTCCACGCGCTTGGCAAGGCCCCTCAATTGCCGGATTGCGAAGTTGGCCAGTTCGTCTCCAGCAAGTTCAAGCCGCTCAAGCAAATGTGCCCAGCTCGTCAACATCAACCGTTTCCTTTCCGGCGTTTCCACGTTCTTTACCTCGATCGCTTCATCGGCGGGATCGGGCACATCGACGTCAGCCCGATTACACAGCTCTATCCACAGCGCTTCCGCCCTCGATCTGGGCGCAACGAACAAGAGAGCGCTGCCTGGTGTCAGGCGGTCGAGATAGGCCTTCGGCTGATTCTGGGTCAGACCGGCCCAGAACTTCGCCTCGATGAGGACGGTCTCCTCGCCATGCCGATCGGAGCCTATGAGATCCGGGCGGGTTCCACCTTCATCACTAACCTGGGTAGCAACGCGCTCGATCGGTCCGACAGCCGCGCCTCCATCCCGCAGCACTTGTCGTAGCGTGTTCCGTGTCGCCTCGGACCTCAGAATGAATCCAAGTGCCTCTACAGCGATATCTTCGTGCCGATCAGAGAGCTTCCACGCCAGGTGGGCCAATAGGGTGTCGCGTCCAGCGTCGTCCGTCATCGTCAATGTTCCTTTTCTGTTATGGACAGCCCAGTCGCCTCAAACGGGGACCGTCCACCCGAACTTCGTGGCGGGCGACCTCGATCCGGTGTTCCGCTTTCGGGCCTGGGGCCAGCTGAAACCAATTGCAGCAGCGTCCGGATCCTGGCCCGGTTGTCGACGGTGGGCTCGCAGCCGTCAAGCCAATCGTAAACCGTCGGGCGCGAAACCCGCAAAACCCGCGCAAGCTCAGACTCGTTGACCGACAGTGCCGCTTGGAGCTCCCAGGCCTGCCGCGTAATCGGCAGGGTGGGGATGTACTGGTCGATTCCTCCTTGTCTCAGGGGGCCTCTGCTACTCTTCGTCCCGGTTCCTCGAACCCTAGCCTCCCGCAGGCAACCCTCGCGCTCCGCTCTGAATCCGTCGCATCCTCCAAACCCCTTCGCCCTCCCAACCCCTCCACATTACCGCCTCATCACTGGGGGGGACTCGTTCGACGGGGAAACCGGATCGCCGGAAGATGGTCCTGGTTTTCCAGCGCTCCTACTCGCTCACCCCAGGGGTGATCGGCATCGCAAAAACGCTGATCGGCATGGGCCGGAACTCGCAGCTCCCCTTGCCCACCCGGTGCTCGCCCCATACTTCAAGACGGCGTGACCGGTGAATGGTACCTCCCAGTCGTGCACTCACCCCACCCTGCCAATGGGAGTAATTCGTGGAGAGCGGCAAGACCGGCCCTCAGAGTAACGCACGCAGCGTACGCGTCGCGTGGTTCCCCACATACCGTGTGGTGCGCCATCTGCTTCGAGTATGGCCCGGACGTTCCAGAACAGAGATTACCAAGCTTCAGGGAGCGATTATGGAACGCACCGGAACCCCCGACGATCCGGCCGACTGGAGTGACCCGGACACATGGATACCGGAATGGCTCTCCGGCGAGGACCGCAAACTCGCCTATGCGATCTGGGAGGGGAGCAACAAGAACGTCAATCCCAGGCACACCGCAGGTAGTTGGGAACTCCTGCGGAAATGCCAGCTGCTAGCGGAGGATCCAGACGGCAAACTGCAATTGACCGACCGCGGACGTGATTTTGTCGACCAAGCATTCGGCAGCGCCGAGGCCTTGGTTGACGAACAGGAAGGCCTCATAGGCCTCCTCAGTATCGTCGGCGACACGGGCCCTGCTCGCTCCGGCGTCCTCGTGGAACCCTGGGCCAAGTTCCTACTGGAACGCAATTCGCCGTTCCGCTCCTCGACGACTATCAAAGACACCCTCCGTCGCCGACTGAGCAATCTCCTCGACCGCGACCTTCTGAAAAAGGAGGGTCTCGATTACTCGATTACCGAGACAGGACTCGACTACCTGAAGAGGGTTGGCGGGCCTCCAGAGGCACAGATGAGAAGGGCGACGTTGGACACGTACCTCGCAGCCGCCCAAGAGAAGCGCGACGAAATCTACAGCGCCGAACTCTACAAAGAGGAGGACCTGGCGAAGGCGCTGAAGAACGCGCGGGCGGCAGTGCTGGATGATGACGACGACTGGCCACAGCTGGTGACACAAGCAATCAAGCACAGAGACAACAATATCATCTTTTACGTCAACAAGACGAAACTGGCGAACTGGATCGCGGACGATCCGGCCAAGGCGAGGGAGGCTCTCTCGGCTTTGTGGTCCAAAGATGATCGACCGGCTGGCGACCGCGTTCGCTCTTTCGACGCCATTGTGCCAGCTACCGTGTGGCCGCGATCGGCCGTCGGTACCCGGCTTACCACGGCCTCCTACCTCATGATGGCGGTAGACCCGCAACGCTATCCGCCGTACCAGCGCACCCCGTTCACCAAGACGTATCGGCGGCTGCAGTATCCGATGCCCTCTGCCAAAGATGCGGGGGGCGTGTACGACCACGCCTTGGGCTTCCTTGATCGCCTGATCGAAGAGGCACGCCAGCGGGGCATGGATAGACCCAGCACTCGTTTGGACGCTCAGTCCGTTGTTTGGCACCTGCGCGAGGAGCCCATGGACAACGACGGGGGTCCTTCTCCGGCAGACGGGTTCACGAAACTCGCCCGATCTCTCGAAGACGACGGCCTGCTGTTCTCCCAGGAACTCGTCGCCAACTACATCCTCGCCCTCCAGACAAAGCGCTTCGCCATTCTGACGGGTATTTCGGGGACCGGCAAGACCAGGATTGCGACGGCTGTGGCGGAACATTTCCGGCCCACGGTAGCCAGGAGAGTGCCCACGAAGATCCCTGCCGATGCTGTCGAACTCGAAGTGCGGCTCTCCCACCACAAGCATTCGCTGCTAACGGTTCCTCAGTTGATGGCAACGAGACTCAGTCTACTCGGCACGGACGCACCGCGGGCCGATCGCCGGATTCGGATACGGTATCCCGGGGGCGAGACTGCACTGACATACTACCATAAGGGCTCGACAGAGCTTTACCTCAGTGGCGAGTTCAAGAAGTGGTACCATTCCAACCTCGAACTGGGCGACCAAATCTGGCTGCGCGTGCGGGAGGGCGAAACACCCGACTCCGACGAGTTCGAAATCGGACTGCCCGAGACCGAAATCAAGGAACAACCCCTCCACAACCACGTCGTCGTCCCCGTCCGCCCCGACTGGGTCGACAACCGCGGCCTCCTCGGCTACCTCAACCCACTCACCAATGAGTACTCGACCACCCCATTCCTCAGCCTCCTCCTCCGCGCCCGCAAGGAGGAAGAGAGGGCCGCCACCGCCGGCGAGAAACCCCACCCTTTCTTCGTCATCCTCGACGAGATGAACCTGGCCCGCGTCGAGCACTACTTCTCGGACTTCCTCTCCGCGCTCGAATCGGGTGAGCCGATCCCGCTCCACGAAGATGAGCGCATCGAGAGCGGCGAGGCCGAGTCGGGCCCGCAGGTGCCACGACAGCTGATGGTGCCCAGCAATGTCCTCTTCACCGGCACCGTCAACGTCGACGAGACCACCTACATGTTCAGCCCCAAGGTACTCGATCGCGCGTTCACCATCGAGTTCGACCAGGTCGACCTGAAGGGGTTCACCGAGGGGACCAGCAGCGAGGACACGTCAGGCCTGAATCTCGACGGCGTTCAGGGCTCTCTCGATCTCCTGCCATCCGGCCGGTCCGATGACGACGACTGGAAGCCGAGCCGCGAGGACTGGGTCACGTTCAGCGAGGCGTCGGACAAGCACCACAAGGCCCTCCTCCAACTCCACGCCATCCTCGAAGCTCAACACCGCCACTTCGGATACCGAGTCGCCAACGAGATCGCCCGCTTCGTGAACCTGGCCCGGGAACAGGCCCCGGAAGCGGACTCCGACGCGGCCGCCAACGCCGCGTTCGACCTCGCCCTCATGCAGAAGGTCCTCCCGAAGTTCCACGGAACGCAGCAGGAGCTGGAGTCTCTTCTCGAAGAGATCTTCCGGTTCGCCGTGCATGGCGGCGACCACGTCCCCAAGAAGTACCGGACGGCCGAGGTCAACGACTGGAGGGTGGTCAAGGGCCGCCTGGTGATCAGGTCCAAACCCCAGGCACCCTCCCAGTCACCCTCCGGCGACGCCGGCGCCGAGGGAGGCGAAGCGGATTCCGCCAACGCGGAAGCTGCGGATGCCGACAACGCGACAGCTGCGGAGCCCGACAACCCGGAAGCCACCGACACCGCCACCCAATCCCCGGCCTACCCACGAACCGGCGCCAAGGTGCTGAGAATGCTCCACCGACTTCGGGACCGCGGCTTCACGTCGTTTATCGAGTGACCGGGCTGTGAACGGTGCCGCCGGGGCAGAAAGACCCCTCCGTGTCGCTGTCCACCCTTACGGCCATGGCGAGCCGGCCGAGGAAACAAACCGCGGCTACCGCCTGCAAACCGAACGCAAATGGGTCGTCGAAGGGGACGACCACGCCCTCACACAGATCGCCAACCAGCTCCCGAGCGCAAAACGGACCCGGGCGGGAGCCAACGCCCTCATCCTCAACCTGGTCAACTCGGTCGGCGTCCTGAATCTCCCGCACCTGGGAGAGGTCGAACTCGTCACGGGCAAGTTCGACACGGACCAGTTCGACGCCATGCTCCGGGAACTGACCGAGCTGGCCACCACCTCCACCCTCCCATTCTCCGCGGGCGAAGCGGCTGCCGGCCGCTACTCGGTCAGCACAGCCCCCCGCGACGACGTCCTCTACCACGCGTTCGTCTACCTGCGCTACATCCTGTCGGACCGAGCCCCGGAGCGAGTACGCCTGCTTCCCGCCCTCGAGATGATCGTCAGGGAGCCGCACCGGTTGTGGCGCAGCGATCGCCGGGACGTGCGGATTGAAGCCATGACCAGGGTGGATGCGCATACCCCACTCGATCTCGTGACCCGGCCCGGGACGGCCGTGGTGGCGTCGTCACTTTCACCCTCGGGGGCGAGGCTCGCTGAGCGGCTGGGCCGGCGTCTCCCGGAAGTCGTCTCGGAGCGGAAGATCAGGCCGACAACCGATACCCCCGAGAACCGGTTCGTGAAGGCGTTCATCGGGCAGGCACGGACGATCATCGGTCGCATGCGGTCGGCGGTGAGCGCCCGGCGACCCGACGCGTTCCGGCGGAACCTGCTGCGGGATTGCGATCGCATGGAGGCGTCGTTGATGCCGATCGCCCGGCACAGCATGTGGGAAGAGGTCGGGAGAATGGTGCGGATCCCGTTCTCGTCCACCGTGCTTCAGCGACGCCGCGGGTATCGCCGCGTGCTCCAGCACTTCTCCCGGATTCGCCTTGCCCCGATGATCCCGCTCGACAAGGACCGCATGCGCGACCTCCTCGAACTCAAGAACATCGCGCTTCTGTACGAGCTTTGGACGTTCTTCCGCCTGGTTCACGAGATCTCGGCGGTGTTGGGGCGCCCACCCGTTCGATCGGGGCGGCTGACCAGTGGTCCGTTCCAGACCGATTTCGCAGCCGGCGGGACCTTCGATTGGGATCCGGGCGTCCGCCTGGTGTACAACCAGCGCTTCTCCAGGTCACGCAGCCGACAAAGGCACTCCTACTCCGTGCCGCTGATTCCCGACATCGCCCTCCGGGTCCCCGACGGGCCGAACGCCGGCCTCTACCTGTTCGACGCCAAGTTCCGCGTCCGCGCGCTCCCCGACGTGGGACTCGCCGACGACGAGAAGGACGCCGACGACGAGAAGGCCGCGGAGCGCGCGGGTTCGTTCAAGCGTGCTGACATCTACAAGATGCACGCGTATCGGGACGCGATTCCGGAGGCGCGGTCGGTGTGGATCCTGTACCCGGGTGGGAAGTTTCGGTTCTATGGGGTGACGGGGGGTCGGGGGCTGGATGGTGGGCGGGGGGTGGCGGCGGCGGGGGGGGTGGCGGGGGGGGGGGGGGGGGTGGG
>JAPOOQ010000629.1 GCA_026713345.1 Gemmatimonadota bacterium
CGAGGGGGGTGGGCGGGGTGGGGGTGTGGAGGTGGTGGGTAGCGTGGGAGCGGAAGCCGTGCGAAGCGCGCGGGGGGTCGCGGGAGCGCTGCATGTGGGGGCCGTTGCGCGGTCGGCGGGCCGGGCCGCGGTGCGGGGGGCGGTGGGGGGGGTGGGGTTGGGGGAGGACTTCGTGGCGATGGCGTGAGGGTTACCTCCAGCTGCGAGTCAAGACCGGCGCGGACAGCATGCACGCGATGGCATCGCGCCCGGCCGGGCCCTCCGGCCCTCACAGACTTCCCCCATCGCCGAGTTCCGGCTCTTCCTCCGGGTACTGCCGCCGGATGAAGTCCCCAAGAAGAGGAACGGCGAAGGAGTACTTCCCGTGCCGGTTCCTGAAGACGATCCCCGAGTTGATGAGCGCCGCAAGGATCTGGCTCGCGTGACTGGGGCTGAACCCCTTCACCGGGAGTTCCCTGGAAAGCTCCACGATCTCCTGGACGCTGAACTCGGATTCAGGGTCGTCCAGCCTCGACACGACATGCAGCAGATCGCGCTGCCGGTCGGTCACCCTCGACCACCGGCCCGCAAAGAAATCGCTGTCCAGCTTTGCCGTGATCGCGTCAATCGGAACGCTCGGGTTGTTCGCTCCGGTGGTGATCTGCGAGACGAAGACGTCGAAGGCCTCATGGCAGATGAACTGGATGAAGTACGGGTATCCGCCCGAGTGCTTCTCGATCTGGCGAATGGACTCCTCGGTGAAGCGGATCGGGCAGCCATCCTCCTGGATCGGCTTCACAATCGCCTCTCGGACGTCGGGGGGATCCAGGCGATTGAGGAAGAGCACGCGGAACATTCGCTCCGAGTAGGTTCGGGCCTCGACCAGCCTGGGGAAGAGCGTGGGCAGGCCGGTCAGGGCCAGGAGAAACGGAGCCCCCTGTCTCTGGATGGACTGGAAGACGTCAAGCATCACCGAGAGCGGGTATTCGTCCTTCCCGGCATGGTCCGCCATGTTCTGGGCTTCGTCGTACGCGAAGACGATTCCCCGGGGTGGGTTCGGCGATGCGCGCAGAGCCCGCCAAACGAATGTCAGCGCGGCCTTCAATCGATCGGCGACCAGGCCCCGCGTCTGTTCGTACACCGCGCGAAGCGTCGGATAGTTCAGGGTGGCGTCGAATAGTTCCGCCTGGCGGCCGAAACCGGGACGACGAACCTCCTGCCGGTCGTAGACGAAGTTGGACGTTGCCAGGGCCACGTCAGTGAGGATCCTTGTGACCAGGCGCTCCTCGTCGACCGTCGTGCTCTCGGAAAGGTCCGCGCCCACCCAGAGCCAGCCTTCCCGCACCGCCAGTGGTTTGAAGGTGTCGAGCAGGACCGTCTTGCCGACACCGCGGAGCCCGGTGAGGACGAGGTTGGAAAGGACGATGTCCTGGTTCAGGAGCTTGAGAAACTCCCCTCGCTCCTCCTTCCTTCCGGCGAGATACGGGGGCGTGTGGCCAGCGCCGGGACGGAACGGGTTCCGAAATCCAATTGCAGCTTCCATGGGTCCACCTGATCGTTAGGTGTCGTTATGATAGTACATAAAGTTAGTGTATCACATAATTTTATGTCAACATCTCTCTCGTTCTAACTCCTGTGCCCTCCCACCCCTTGAATCACCCCCCGAAATCCGCTATTATTAAGGGCTTCCCGAGCCCCATTGACCCCGCTCGGACCCCTCGCTGGCCCCCCGGCCCTCCGCTCTTCTCCACCGCTTGGACAGTATGGCCGAAGACGACCAGAAAAGCACCGGCGAAAGAGTCCTCGAACGAATCCTCGAACAGGAGATGCGCGAGTCGTTCATCGACTATTCGATGAGCGTCAACGTGCAGCGCGCGCTTCCGGACGTGCGCGACGGATTCAAGCCGGTCCATCGCCGCATCCTCTACGCCATGTCGGAGCTCGGGCTGTCCCCCGGGCGGGCCTACAAGAAGTGCGCGACGGTCGTGGGCGAGGTGCTGGGCAAGTATCACCCGCACGGGGACTCCGCGGTCTACGACGCGCTGGTGCGCATGGTGCAGAACTTCTCGCTGCGCTATCCGCTGGTGGACGGCCAGGGGAACTTCGGCTCGATCGACGGTGACTCGGCGGCGGCGTACCGCTACACGGAAGCGCGTCTGCAGCGCATCTCCATGGAGCTGCTGGCGGACATCGACAAGGACACGGTCCGCTTCGACGACAACTTCGACGGCCGGCTGAAGGAGCCTTCGGTCCTGCCGTCCAAGGCGCCCAACCTGCTCGTCAACGGCTCATCCGGAATCGCGGTGGGGATGGCGACCAACATTCCCCCGCACAACCTTGGCGAGGTGGTCGAGGGCCTGCTCGCCCTGATCGACAATCCGCAGCTGTCGGATGACGCGCTCGAAGGGATCATCCAGGGGCCCGACTTCCCGACGGGCGGCTACATCTGCGGCCGCGAGGGGATCCAGGAGGCGTACCGCACGGGGCGTGGGCGGATCGTCATCCGGGCGCGGGCCGACATCGAGGAGGACGACGACGGGGCGCGCAGGATCATCGTCACCGAGATCCCGTTCATGGTGAACAAGTCGCGGCTGATCGAGCAGATCGCCGCGCTCGTGCGCGAGAAGAAGGTCACCATGATCCGCGACCTGCGCGACGAGTCGGACCGGGATGGGCTCCGCGTCGTCGTCGAGCTGAAGCGCGACGCGGTCCCGCAGGTCGTCCTCAACCGGCTCTACAAGCACACGCAGATGCAGTCCACCTTCGGCACGATCCTGCTCGCGCTGGTGGACGGTGTGCCAAAGGTCATGCCGCTGCGCGAGATGCTGGACCACTTCATCACGCACCGGCACACCGTTGTCGTGCGGCGCAGCGAGTTCGACCTTGCCGCCGCCCGGGAGCGCGAGCACGTGCTGGAAGGCCTCAGGATCGCCGTCGACAACATCGACGAAGTGGTCAGGATCATCCGCGGGTCCCGCGACGCGGCGGAAGCGGCCGTGAAGCTCCGCACCGCCTTCGAGCTCTCCGAGAGACAGGCCCGGGCCATTCTGGACATGCGACTGGCCCGCCTGACCGGCCTCGAGAAGGAGAAGCTGGACGCCGAACTGCACCAGGTGCAGGCCCGGATCGCCGAGCTGATGCACATCCTTGGGGACCGGGATGTGCGGATGGGGATCATCAAGGACGAGCTCAGGGAGATGGCGGCCCGCTACGGGGACGACCGGCGCTCGCAGATCGTCGGTGGGATCTCGTCGTTCGACGTGGAGGACCTGATCGCGGACGAGGAGGTCGTGCTCACGATGTCCCGGCAGGGGTACGTGAAGCGCATCCCCATCGACACCTACCGGGCGCAGAGGCGGGGCGGGCGCGGGATCGCCGGCATGGACACCAAGGCGGAGGACTGGGTCGAGAACCTCTTCGTCGCCTCCACCCACGACTACCTCATGGTCTTCACCGACCGGGGCCGCTGTCACTGGGTGAAGGTGTGGGGGATTCCCCACGGCAGCCGCTACTCGAAGGGCAAGCCGATCGTAAACTTCCTGGAGCTGGCGCGGGGCGAGAAGGTGGCGTCGGTGCTGCCGGTGCGTGAGTTCTCCCGCGACCGGTTCCTCCTCTTCTGCACCCGCAACGGCGTGGTCAAGAAGACCCCGCTGTCGGCTTACGGCAACGTTCGGGCCGCCGGGATCTACGCCATCAACTTCCGCGAAGGCGACGCACTGATCGATGTCAGGATCACCGACGGGAGCAACGAGGTGGTGCTGGCGACCCGGCTCGGCAAGGCCATACGGTTCAGCGAAGGCGATGTGCGCCCGATGGGCCGCCGCACCGAGGGCGTGATGGGGATCCGGCTGGGCGCGGGCGACGAAGTCGTCGGGATGGTGGTGGTGCACAGCGACGAGGAGACGCTGCTGGTCGCCACCGAACTCGGGATGGGCAAGCGGAGCGAGATCGAGGACTACCGTTTCCAGCAGCGGGGCGGGCAGGGCGTGATCAACCTGAAGCTGGCGAGCAGGAAGAAGGACGAGGTCGTGGCGGTCAAGGCCGTCAGGGATGTGGACCAGTTCATGGTGATCACCCGCAACGGGGTGGTGAACCGCCAGCGCGCGGACGAGGTGAGGGTGATCGGCCGCGCCACGAAGGGGGTGCGCCTGGTGAACCTGGACAAGGGGGACCAGGTGGTCGACGTGGCCCTGGTGGTGGGTGACGACGGGGACGACGAAGATGGGGACGAATAGGAGCCCCCAATCTCCTGACCCCGGGCTGGTTTCTCTCACGGACATCGAGGGGGCGGCGGAGCGGATCCGGGGGACCGTCGTGCGCACGCCGCTGATCCCGGACGCGGACCTGTCGGAGTCGCTTGGCTGCGAGGTGCGGCTGAAGTGCGAATCGCTGCAGAAGGCGGGGTCGTTCAAGGCGCGGGGCGCCTGCAATTTCCTTGCGCGGCTCACGCCGGAAGAGCTTGAGCGGGGCGTGATCACGTATTCGTCGGGCAACCACGCGCAGGCGGTGGCCTTCGCGGCGGGGCTCAAGGGGGCTCGCGCGGTGGTCGTGATGCCGACGACGGCGCCCCGCGTGAAGAGCGACGGCGCCCGGCGGCTGGGCGCGAGGGTCGAGTTCGCGGGGACCACGTCGGAGCACCGCCGGGAGCGCGCCGAGGAGATTGCCACGGCCGAGGGGCTCGTGATGGTGCCGCCCTTCGACCATTCCTGGATCATCGCGGGTGCGGGGACGGTGGCGCGGGAGGTGGTGGAGGACTGGCCGGAGGTCGACACGCTGCTGGTGCCGATCGGCGGAGGCGGGCAGGTCTCGGGGTGCGCGGCCGCGCTGCGGCGCCTCAAGCCGGGCGCCACGATCATCGGGGTGGAGCCGGCGGGCGCGCCGACAATGCGGCGGGCCCTTGACGCCGGCGCGCCGCAGACCCTGGACCGGATCGACACCATCGCCGACGGACTCGCCCCCACCCGGGCCGGAGACCTGACCTACGCCCACGCGGCCGCGTTGCTGGACGACGTGGTGCTGGTCGAGGACGAGGACATCCGCCGCGCTGCCCGCCACCTGATGCTGCGCCGCAAGCTCGTGGTGGAGTACTCCGGCGCGGCCACCGTGGCGGCGCTGATCTCGGGGTGCGTCCCGGAGGGCACGTCCCGCGCACCGGGTACCCCGTCCGGCCCGGACCCGGCCACCCCCCGCAACGTCTGCGCGGTCCTCTCGGGCGGCAATCTGGACACGTCGCTGCTCGGCGAGATCCTCGATCCGGCGGCGGCGTAGCGCCGGCCAACCCAGCCACCCGGCGACACCCCACGCACATGCTCCTCCTCTTCGACATCGACGGCACCCTCACCCGGGGCGGCCCCGCGCGGGCGGCCTTCGCCCGAGCGCTGGAGCGCACCTTCGGCGCGGCGGGGCCCGTCTTCGATCACGACTTCTCCGGCAAGACCGACCCCCTCATCACCCGGGAACTCCTCACCGAAGCCGGCCTCCCGCGCCGCGACATCGAGGCCGGCCTGCCGCGCTTCTGCCGCTGCTACATCACCGAACTGGAGGCCCGGATCGGGGCGCACCCCGTGACCGCGCTGCCGGGCGCCCACTCCCTGATGGGGACGCTCACCGGGCGCGATGACGTCTTTCTCGGCCTCGTCACGGGCAACCTGGAGGGTGGCGCGAGGCTCAAGCTTCGCTCGGCGGGGCTGTGGGACCACTTCCCGATCGGCGCGTTCGGCTCGGACCACGAGGACCGCAACGAACTGCCCGCGATCGCGCTGCGCCGCGCCGCCGCGCACTGGGGCCGGCCGTTCCGCGGCGAGGAGACGGTGGTCGTGGGCGACACGCCGCTCGATGTCGCGTGCGGCCGGGTGGTGGGGGCGGCGACGGTGGGCGTCGCCACGGGCCGGTATTCCTTCGCCGAGCTGGAAGCCGCGGGCGCGGACCGGGTTTTGCCGGACTTCGCCGATGTGGAGGCCGCGCTGCAGGCGATCCTGGCCCGGCTTCCTTGATCTTTTCCCCGCCTCCGGCCCATCTTCCCAAGGTAGAACCGGACCGGATGAGACCGGCCGCGAGCCGCGGCGGGCCCCGGGCAAGCACACAAGTGGAGATCCCAGCATGAAGAACTTCTATATCGCCCTCGGTGTGGTGGCCGTCGTCGGATCGGTGGTGGTGGCATTTGCCCTGCGGGGCGGAACGCCAGTGATCGCACCGATCGACCTGGGTGAAATCACGGACCAGGAACTCGTGGATCTGGCGCAGGGCGTCGTCTACGGGAATGAGGACGCACCGATCACCATCATGGAGTTCGGCGACTACCAGTGTCCGTCCTGCGGATACTTCGCGCTGAACGTCAAGCCCTTCCTGGACACGGACTATATCGAGACCGGTCAGGCCAAGCTGGTCTTCCACGACTTCCCGCTCGATCAGCATCCGCACGCTTTCCTGGCGGCTCGCGCAGCTCGGTGTGCCGGCGATCAGGAGCGCTACTTCGAGTATCACGACCAGGTCTTCCGCACCCAGATGGAATGGTCCCCCACGGTGGATGCGTCAGGCCACTTCAAGGATCTGGCCAGAGACCTCGGGCTGGATTCCCGGGCGTTCGGCAGATGCCTGGACAGCGACATGCATGCCGACGTAGTCACCGCCAACCGGCGGCTCGGAGAACGATTCGGGGTCGGCGCGACTCCTACCGTCTTCGTGCACGACGGGGAGACGCTACACTTCGTCCCAGGCTTCGAATTCGCCCAGGTGCAACAGGCCATGGAGGCCGTGGGCTCCGGGAATTGACGGACCCTGCTCCGGCATCCGCGGAGAACCGTAGCGCGCCCCCGGAGAGCTCACCCGCTCCCGCAAGGAACCGCATGGCCGTTGCCGTGCTATCCCTCGCGGGGACCTTCCTCGCCTTCTATCTCGTGGCGAACAATCTGGGATGGGTTCCCCGAGTCCCGTGCGGCACCGGTGACTGCGGCATCGTTCAATCCTCCCGCTACGCCTGGGTGGGTCCCGTCCCGGTGTCGGCAATCGGGCTTGCGGGATACCTGGGGCTCTTCGTCCTCTCCCTCCTGGGGCTGCAGGAATCGATGGCGCGCTCGCGGCTCATCGCCCTGCTCCTTTTCGGCGGCGCACTGACGGGCGTCCTCTACAGCGGGTACCTCACCTACCTTGAGGCGGCCGTCATCGAGGCCTGGTGCCGTTACTGCGTGGCCTCGGCCATCCTCATCACCGTCGTCTTCCTGGCGACGATTCCGGAGGTGAAGCGGATTCGCGGGAGGGTTGGGGAGTAGGCAGCGGAACCGTGGCCCAGGGTGGCGTTGTCAGGCCGAATGCTCTGGATAGTCCTTGATCCATCCCTTTTTGGCGAGCACGCCGTGCGCGATAGCGATTTGGCGGCGGGAAAACGACTTGCTCCCCGGACTCCAGGCTGACACCCGATCGATGATGTCGTCGAGAGTTTGGGCATTCTCCTCCTGGATCACCCAGTGAACAGTGGACAGGAGTTCAAGCCCAACCCGGGACTCGAATCCTTCTACCAGGTCCGCAACCCTGGAGAACCGTTCATTTGTTGCCGGTTCGGTGCTGAGGAAGGCGCTGGCATCGGTCGTTGCTCCCGGGACCAGTCGCAACCGCTTGTCCGGTCTATCGCCCCCGTCCGAATACCCGGAGACCATGTGCCCCTCGATTGCCAGCAGTACATGGCGCAGGTTTTCCGCATACGGCCCGTAGTGCCCCTTGGTAATCCTCAGCTTCAGTGGTTCTCCGGCCACCTGCATGAAGTACATGAGCTTGTGAGCCTCCAGGAGAGTCACGAACGGGTCCAGAAGCCCCCGGAGATACCGATCAAGGAGCCCAACGAGTGCCGCTCTCCCGGGAGTCATGTTGGGAACGTCTCGAGAACGGTTGGCCCGCGAATCAACTGGCCCTCCGCCGGGCTCATAGACCACGACATCTACCTCGTCCAACCCATCTAACGCACTTTCGATGCGGTTGCGCACCAACGGCCAATCAAGTCCGCCCAATCCACTACCGAGAGGTGGGATCGCGATGGAACGGATCCTCCGCGAGCGGATCTCGGTGGTGAGCGACGCCAAGCCTGATTCGATGTCCTCGATGCGACTCTTCCCCCTCCAGTGACGCTTGCTGGGGAAGTTGATGATGTACCTCGGCGCGACCAGCTCACCTGTCTCGTACACGAACATCCGGCCTGGTTGCATCTCGCCCCGCCTACAGGCGGCCGCATACGCCCGGAAGTTCTCAGGGAAGGCCCGCTTGAACTGAAGCGCGATTCCTCGTCCCATGACGCCCACGCAGTTCACCGTGTTGACCAGGGCGTCGGCCTGGTCCGCGAGGATGTCACCCGTCTTGAATCGGATCATGAGTTCGGTTTCCTGGCTTAGTAGTACCAATCTCGCTCGACCTCGACTGCCGGCCTGTGGCCGCTCGACGCCGTCAACTGTGTCACTCGCCGAAGGACTGAATTCGAGCACACGCCAATTCGACGTACCAATGTCCATGAGAACGAGTCTTCCATGAGAAACTCTGCCTGCTTGCCCTCCTTGTGTTGTTGCCAATTCCTGGCATTGATAGCCACCCAATCGAGTTCTCCCAATCGGCGAATATCGGAGCGATCCTCGAAGTACCGGGACCCGGCATTCGACAGTGTGAATGCCCATCGTCGATCCGTCACTTCGGCCCACGAAACAGCTTCGCGAAGATCCGCTTCGAGATGGACGATCGGCTCCTGCCCACCACGATACGCAAGTTCGGGATGATTTGCCATGCGCATAACATATAGCATCACCGATCGCGGACAGAAATAGAACGGTACGCAATCCCCAACCCGCAACGTGGGGTGACTCGTGAGAGTTCTAGCGGCCCGCCGCTGCTTGATGGTGTGCATACCGATGGAAGTGCCGGTTTCGGCCATGTTTGCCATCTCAGCGTCACACAAGAGTTTTCCTGACTGAACGATGGAATCGAGGCGATC
>JAPOOQ010000630.1 GCA_026713345.1 Gemmatimonadota bacterium
CGCCTCAGAACCGCACCCGCATCCCCAGCTGCGCCCTGCGCGTGTCCCCCAGCCCGCTGCGGATCGTGCCGTCGAAGTTGAAGAGCAGCGAGCCGTGCGCGGTGTCGAGCGAGTTGTCCGTGTTGGTGAGGTTGAAGACCTCGAAGACGGGCTCGACCGTGCGGCCGCCGCCAAGCGTGAACGGGCGCGTCAGCTTCAGGTCCCAGGTGAAGAACTCGTTGTCGCGGCGGAGCGTGTTGCGCTCGAGGATCGTGCCGTCCGCGCAGATGCGGTCGGTGGGCAGGGCGGCCCGCTCGCCGCGGCTTGCGCAGCTCTCCGAGACGGGAGAGGCGGACAGGGAGCGCACGATGTTGCTGAAGGCGACATCGCCGGGGAGCGCGAACGCGAGGTAGCCGGTGGCCTTGTGGCGGCGGTCGCGGTCGGACCAGCCGTATTCGGGCGCGAGGTTGGAGGCGTCGGCGTAGCGGAAGGTGAAGGGGTCGCGCTCGTTGTCGTCATCGGACCGGTCGAAGGAGAGGGTGTAGCTCAGGTCGAAGGTCAGCCGGGAACCGAACGCGTCCTGGCCGCGCAGCCCTGCGGTGACGGCGTGGTAGCGGGAGCGTGCGGTGCTTTCCGCCGACGTCAGTGACCCGATTCCGCCCCCGCCGGGGTGCGTGCCGATCCCGAAGGGCGATCCGAAGGCGGCGTCGTTGCGGTTGACGAAGCGGAAAAGGGCGTCGGTGCGGGCGTGCTGGTAGGAGACGCCCGCCGCGACGCCGTGCATCAGCTCACGGTCGAGCCCGGCCGAGAACGACCAGGTGCGCGGCAGTTCCAGATCGTGGGCGGTGACGTGGATGTCGGGAAGGAAGGGCGGCGTGGTGCTGCCGTCGATGAGCTCGCCGATCGCGGGCGGTCCCTGCCCCGGCAGTCCGAAGCTGTCGCGGTAGAAGATCTGCTGGAAGGCCCCGTTCGTGGTCACGCTCTGCGCGAAGACCAGGGTCGGGATGCGCGAATGGTAGGCGCCGGCGTTCAGCCGCAGGACGGTGCGCGCGTCGCCGCTCACGTCCCACGCGAGCCCGAAGCGGGGCTGGAAGTTGTCCAGGTCGTCGGGGATGGTGCCGTCGGACGGGAAGCGCGAGTCGCCGAGATACGGGGCGTAGAAGGTGGCCTCCGGCTCCACGGTCACCGACGGATGCCAGGTGCCTTCCCAGCGCAGCCCGAGATTCAGCGTCAGACGGTCGTTCGGCTTCCAGGTGTCCTGCACGAAGAAGGCCAGCTCGTTGACGCGGAAGTCGCCCCTGCCCAACTGGTCCGGCGCGACGCCCGGAACGGTCCCCGACTGGAGATAGAGGAGCACGGGGCCGGTGATGCCGGTTCCCTCGGGACAGACGCCCGTATCGCTGTCCGACCCGTCCGAGCAGGTGACGTAGCGGCTCCCGCGGGTGCTGAAGTTGATGAAGCCGTCGACCGAATCGAAGACATAGCGACCGTTCGCGAAACCGATGAACTGCTGCGAGATCCCCGTCCGGTTGTACTCGGCGCCCGCCTTGAAGAAGTGACGGTCCACCAGCCAGGACCAGTTGTCGACGATCTGGAGCCGGGTGTCGTAGGCGGGATCGATGGGCAGGAAGAACGGCAGCCCGATGCGGAAGCCGTCGGCGAAGTCCATCCCGATGTCGGGGAAGGGGCGGCCGCCGAGCGTGCGGAATTGCGGCGTTGCCGGGGGAGTCGCGTCCGGCATCAGCGGGCCGTCGTACCAGCGGACCCGGTCCTCGCGCGCCCACTGGACCCGCAATTCGTGGGACAGCGTGCTGCTGATCAGCGACCGCCAGCTCGCGTTGAAGGCGTGCGCCTCGTCCGTTTCGACCCCGTTGGCCGACAGCCCCCAGGAGTCCACGTCGAATGTGCCGTTGAGCTGTTCGGACCAGCTGTAGTTGTACTTGAAGGAGAGCTGGTTGCGTCCATCCAGGTGGACGTCGGACTTGACCAGGAGCGCCCGCGCATCGTCGGTCCGGGTGATGGGTCCGAACTCGTCCGCAAAGAGGCCCGGCCACCGCGTGTTGAGGAAGTCCCGGAGTCTGGCCAGGTTCGCCGGGTTCTCGACCAGCCGGTGGGCCTGTTTCGTTTCGGACCCCGCCTGCTGGTCGTATGCAACAAAGAAGAAGGCCCGGTCGCGCACTATGGGACCACCGAGGGTGAAGCCGAACTGATTGCGGTAGAACTCCGGTTTACCCGCCTGCACAGCCACCGGGTAGGCGGCCGACACGCCGTCCCATTGGCCGAAATAGTGCGCGGAGCCTTCGAGCTCGTTGGTGCCGGACTTTGTGATCACATTCACAAACCCGCCCGCGGAGCGCCCGAACTCGGCCGTGGCCCCCTGGTTCACCACCACAACCTCTTCGATGGCGTCCTGGCTGAAGGTGAAGGCGGGCCGCTGGCCGCCGCGCTGCTCGCCGAAGAAGGGATTGTTGAAGTCGGCGCCGTCCACGATGAAGTTGTTGAAGATGCCCCGCTGGCCGCTGATGCTGAGCTCGTCGCCGTCGGGTCCCTGCGTAATCGCGACCCCGGGCGTGAGAAGCGCGAAGTCGAGGTAGTTGCGCCCGTTGTTGGGGAGCCCGTCGACCACGTCCCTGGAGAGGCGGGTGGAGCTGGTGACGTCTTCGGGGTGCACGAGGTGCTCGCGCTCCGCTTCGACGGTGATGCCTTCGAGTTCGACCGCCTGGAACTGCAGCGTGAGCGAGAGTTCTTCGCCGACGCGCAGCACGAGGCCGGTGGCGGTCGCGGCGGCGAGCTGGTCGGGGGCGCGCACGACGATGTCGTAGGTGCCCAGCGGGAGGAGCGGGCGCACGAAGGTGCCGGTCGGGGTGGTGCGCACGGTGGTGACGAGGCCGGTAGCCCGGTGGGTGATCTCGACGGTGGCGCCGGCCACGGTGGCGGCCGCGGGGTCCAGGACCACGCCCCGGATGATTCCGGTGGAGGCCTGCGCCTGGGCGGTGGCCGGGTGGGGGGCGGCGGCGAGGGCGGGGAGGAGGGTGAGGAGGAGAGCGAGCCGCGACGCGATGGTGGGGCGTCCACGCCCGCCAACGGAACCGGCAGATGCCCGAAGGATGTGGCGCGTCGGTTGTATTCTCATCCAGGAACCTCGGGCGTGGTCGGTAGGGGGAATGCCGCCTTGCTCGTCTTGCGGCCACGAAGCAACGTATGTCGATTGCACGTTCGTAGGAACGCCAGGAGTCCCCAGCACGGTCGCAGACATGCCTTCTTGCCCAGCGCGCCAGAACCGCCTCCTCCATTTGTTTATTATATCCATCCCGGCCCTCCTCGTCGCGGCCTGCGGTCCCTCGCCTCACGACCTCGTCATCCTGCACGGGCGCGTCATGGATCCCGAAACGGGACTGGACGCGCCCCTCTCGGTCGGGATCACCGACGGCACGATCGCCGCGCTCAGCGAGGAGCCCCTGCGCGGCCGCGACACGCTGGACGCGACCGGCCTGGTCGTCGCGCCCGGGTTCATCGACCTGCACGCGCACGGCCAGGACTCGGTGAGCGCACGCCTGCAGGCGCTCGACGGGGTGACCACCGCGCTGGAGATGGAGGTGGGCGTCCACCCGGTGGCCCCCTGGTACGCGTCGCGCGAGGGCCGTGCGCTCATCCACTTCGGCGCCACGGTCAGTCATCCGAACGCGCGCGCCAAGCTGCTGACCGGCGCCGACATCGGCCACCAGCCCACGCTGCCGCCCGGGCAGAACGAGTCGATGGGATCGGACATCATCTACGAGGAGCTGGACTACGCACGGATCGCCGAGCTGGCCGCGCTGATGGAGGCCGGGCTGGACGAGGGCGGCCTCGGCTACGGCTTCGGCATCACCTACACGCCCGGGGCGTCGCGCACCGAGATCTTCCAGCTCTTCGAGTCGGCGGCGGCAAACGGGGTGCCGGCATACGTGCACCTGCGCTCAGCCGGTCCGGGCGGCACCCTCGGTCCCTTCCAGGAGGTGATCGCGAACGCGGCGGCCACCGGCGCGTCGCTGCACATCGTCCACCTCAATTCCACCGCCGGGGAGATGGCCGAACAGGCCCTGGGCATGATCCGCGGGGCCGCCGAGTGGGGCGTCGACGTCACCACGGAGGCATACCCGTACACAGCGTCTTCCACCTTCATCGAGAGCGCCCTGTTCGATTCGTGGGTGGGCCTGGACGACTCCGAGTACGCGCGGCTGCAGTGGCCGGGACAGGCCGAGCGGCTCAACGCACGCACCTTCGCCGAGTACCGGGAGCAGGGTGGGTGGGTGGTGATCCACGGGCGCAGCGAGGAAACGAACGAGTGGATCGTGGCGCAGCCGGACGTGATCGCCGCGAGCGATGGGATCCCGTTCCTGCATGTCGCGGTCCACCCGCGCGGCGCGGGAACGTTCGCCCGCATTCTGGGACACTATTCGCGCGACCGCGGCGTGATCGGCCTCATGGACGCGCTCGCCATGATGACGATACTGCCGGCGCGCAGGGTCGAGGGCGCCGCACCGGAGATGGCGCGCAAGGGCCGTGTTCAGCAGGGCGCCGACGCCGACCTCGCGGTGTTCGACCCGGCGACGGTGCTGGATATGGCAGACTACGACGCCCCCGCCACCCCCTCGCGCGGCTTCGTCTTCGTGCTCGTGAACGGCACCCCGGTGGTGCGCGACGGGGCAATCGTCGATGGCGTCTTCCCCGGCCAGCCGATCAAGTCAGCCCGGCAGAACTCTGCAGAAATCGGAGAATAGTAAAGTGAACATGACATTTAGTAAAGCAAAGCTTACAGTCGTGACCCTCGCCCTGGCGCTGTCGGCCCTCACCCTCGCCTCCGCCCCCACCGCCGCCCAGCAGCCCCTCTCCCTCGAGCAATACCTCGATATGGAGACGGTGTCGAACCCGCAGATCTCGCCGGACGGCACGCAGATTGTTTACACGCGCGGCTGGGTCAACAAGATCAACGACCGCCGCCAGTCGTCGCTGCACATCATGAACGCCGACGGGTCCAGGCCGCGCCACCTGCTCGAAGGCAGCGGCGCGCAGTGGTCGCCGGACGGGACCCGCATCCTCTTCACCGCCCCCGGCGAACCGCAGGGCTCGCAGATCTTTGTCCGCTGGATGGACGCGGAGGGCGCGGTCACGCAGGTCACCCGGCTCGAGCGCGGTCCCTCCAACCCGATCTGGTCGCCGGACGGCGAGTGGATTGCGTTTACCAGCAGGGTGCGCGACCGGGCGGACTTCGCCGGCGTGTCGCTGCCCGCCAGGCCCGAGGGCGCGAACTGGGTGCAGGAGCCGAAGGTGGTCGAGCGGGCGGCGTACAAGCGTGACCGGCAGGGGTACGTGGACACCGGGTGGACGCACGTCTTCGTGGTCCCCGCAGAGGGCGGCACCCCGCGGCAGCTCACCGACGGCGACTGGAACCATTCGTCGATCCAGTGGAGCCCCGACGGCACCGAGATCTACTTCACCTCGTTCCGCGACGAGGATGCCGACCGTCCCGAGCACTGGCAGGAGTCGGAGATCTACGCGGTGTCGGTGGCCACGGGCGACATCCGCCGGCTGACCAGCCGCCGCGGTCCGGACGCCAGCCCCATGCCTTCCCCCGACGGCTCGCTGATCGCCTACACCGGCATCGACGCGCACCGGGACACCTACCGCAACCAGAAGATTTACCTGATGAACCGGGACGGGTCGGGATCGCGCGTCATCTCGGGCGACTACGACCGGCAGTCGAGGGGGCTGATGTGGGCGAAGGACGGCAGCGGCCTCTACTTCAACGTCAACCGGGACGGGTACCGTCAGCTGCACTTCGTGTCGGTGGGCGGGGGCGTCGAGGTCCTCACTTCGGGCGAGCACCTCTTCGCGCTGTCTTCATTCTCGGACGACGGCGTCGCCACCGGTGTGATTTCCAGCGCACACGAGCCCGGCGACATCTACCGCTTCGACCTCTCCGCGCCCGGCAACCCGGTCCGCCTGACCGAGGTGAACGAAGACGTCCTGGGGCACGTCGGCCTGGGCGAGGTCGAGGAGGTCTGGTACGAATCGACGGACGACTTCCGCGTCCAGGGGTGGATCGTGAAGCCGCCCGACTTCGACCCCGCGCGGAAGTACCCCCTCATGCTCGCGATCCACGGCGGGCCCCACAGCATGTACAACGGGGGGTTCAACTTCGCCTTCCAGGAGCACGCGGCAAACGGCTACGTCGTCCTGTATACGAATCCGCGGGGCTCAACCGGCTATGGCACCGAGTTCGCGAACGCGATCAACCACGACTACCCGGGCGCCGACTTCCCCGACCTCATGAAGGGCGTCGACGAGATGCTCGCGCGCGGCTACGTGGACGGGGAGAACCTCTTCGTCTACGGGTGCTCGGGCGGCGGGATCCTCACCAGCTACATCGTGGGCAACACGGACCGATTCCGCGCCGCGTCCGCCAACTGCCCGATCGTGAACTGGATGTCGGCGATGGGGACTTCGGACGCGATCACCTACCTGCGCACCTTCGAGAAGCCCTTCTGGGAGGACCCCACCGAGTGGATCGACCGCTCGTCGATCTTCTACGTCGGCAACGTGACCACGCCGACCATGTTCCTGACCGGCGAGCGCGATCTGCGCACCCCGATGGCGCAGACCGAGGAGTTCTACCAGGCGCTCCAGTACGTCGGCGTGCCGACCGTGATGATCCGCTTCCCGGACGAATGGCACGGCACCAGCTCGCGGCCGTCGAACTTCCTGCGCACGCAGCTCTACCTGCGCAAGTGGGTCGAGAAGTGGGGCACGCACGCGGGGCCGCTGACGAGCGACGGGGGGAGCGGGTGAGGGTGGGCGGCCGACCGTGGCTGTAGCCAGCATCGGCGGGGGCGCCAGCCTGGTGGACCTGCACCACCTGGGGCTCCCGAGCATCATCGGGGTGGGGGTGCTGGAGCTGGACGACGGGGTCGCGCTTGTGGATCCCGGGCCGGAGGCGCGGCTGGAGGCGCTGGGCGCCGGCCTGGCCGGAATAGGACACTCGCTGGAGAGCGAGGGAAGGCGGTGGCCGTGGCTGTAGCCAGCATCGGCGGGGGGGCCCGCCTGGTGGACCCGCACCACCTGGGGCTCCCCCGCCACATCCGGGGGGGGGGGGTGGCGCGCGGCGGCGGGGGGGGGCTGGGGGAGC
>JAPOOQ010000631.1 GCA_026713345.1 Gemmatimonadota bacterium
AGTGCCCGAAGTCCGTGACCCAACCCTCGGGAGGGAGCGGCCGAAGGCAAGTTTGGTAACTGGGGCGAAGTCGTAACAAGGTAGCCGTAGGGGAACCTGCGGCTGGATCACCTCCTTTCTGGAGCTTCGAGTAGGAGAGGCCTCAAAGCCGATCCGAAAGATTCTCAGAGTCTACCCGTCCGCTTCTCATGACTTCTCGATTGTCGTCCACGCATCCGCGGGATGTCGCGTGCCGCGACGGGCCGCGGAATCGCACCATGGAGGGGCAGCTGTCGCAGGAGGCCACCACCCGTGCCGGCTACGTCGCTCTGGTCGGGCTCCCGAACGCGGGCAAGTCCACGCTTCTCAACGCGCTCGCGGGGGAACACCTCAGCATCGTGACGGCGAAGGCGCAGACCACCTGGCAGAGGGTGGCGGCGATACGCACGGAGGGGGCCGTCCAGATGATACTCCTCGATACGCCCGGGGTCGTGACCACCCGCCAGCTCTTCCACCGCTCGATGCTGGCGGAAGCGATGGGGTCGTTGCGGGAGGCGGATGTCGCGGTCGCGGTGGTGGACGGCGCCGCGCGCAACCCGTCCCCTGACCTCGGCGCCCTCTTCGAGTCCCTGAAGACGGCGGGATGCCCCGCGACCGTCGCGGTGAACAAGGCGGACCACCCCCGTTTCAACCCCCGCCCGGCCCGCAGGCTCGCAGAGAGTGCGGGACTCCCCTGGCATCCCCTGTCGGCCCTGGCCGGAGGCGGCCTCGACGCCCTGCTCGCCTTCGTGCGCACCAACCTGCCCGCGAGTCCGTTCCTCTACCCGGAAGACGAGATCGCCGCCGCGCCGACCCGCTTCTTCGTTCAGGAACTCATACGCGAAACGGTCTTCGAGCAGTTCCACCAGGAGATCCCGTACTCGGTGGCGGTGCGCGTGGAAGAATTCCGCGAGGGCGAGAATCCCGTGTACGTGGCGGCAACCCTGTTCGTCGAGCGAAAGTCCCAGAAGGGGATCCTGGTAGGAAAGGGCGGGACCGGGATCCGGGCCCTGGGGGGTGCCTCGCGCCGCAAGATCGAGCATCTTCTGGAAGAGCGGGTGTACCTGGATCTCTGGGTGAAGGTCTGGGACGGCTGGCGGCGAAAGAGGGAGGGACTGATGACATTCGGCTACCGGGTGCCCGATGAGATCGCCTGAACCGGTCTCGCGAGCGGCCCGCCTCCTGGTGCTCGTGTCGCTGATCCTGGCGCCCGGCGTGCTGCCTGCCCAGGAGACGGGAGCCGAGGAAGGTGCGCTCTTTCTCCTCCTTCCGGTCGGGGCGCAGGGGGTTGGCCTGGGCCGGGCAATGACCGCGCTCGCCACCGAAGAGGCTGCGTTCTGGAATCCGGCGGGATTGGCCCAGCAAAGCCGCCGCACGGTCATGGTCTACCGGGGGAGCCAGCTCGCCGGAGATGCGACCGCACTGAGTGTGCTGCTGCCGTGGGAGCGGGTGGGCACCTTCGGCGCCTCCTACCTGTTGCTCGACATCGGAGATCAGGCTCTGCGCGACGAGTTCGGCAACGTGCTGGGCAGGATCTCCGTCCGCAACCAGGCCGCCCTGGTCAGTTACGCCGCCGCCTTCCCGGGCAGGATCTACGCGGGCATCAACGTGAAGCTGGTGCAATTCAGGATTGCGTGCCGGGGCCAATGCCCGGACCTGGACACGACCAGCTCGGCCTACGCCATCGACGCGGGAATCCAGGCCGAGCCCTTCCGGCGAATTCCCCTCCGCTTCGGCGGGATGATCGCCCACGCGGGAACCGAGTTCCAGGTCATCAACGAGGAGCAGTCCGATCCTCTTCCGACCCGGGTGCGCTTCGCGGTCGCCTACGACGTGCTGCGCCACCTCGAAGAAGACGGCCTGGCCCTCTGGTTAACCCTGGAGACCGAGGACCGGGCCCGGGATCCGGGCTCGCCCTCGCTCTACACCGGGCTCAATCTCTCCGCGGCCGACCTGTTCTACGTGCGTGCGGGATACGTCGGGGGCAAGCTGGATCAGACCAACGGCGCTTCGGTCGGCCTGGGTTTCCGCATCGATCGCTTCTACCTGAACCTGGCGAAGTCGCTGACCCGTTCGGCCGTGACCGGGGCCAGCCAGCCGCTGCACGTCACCTTCGGCGTCGCCTTCTAGCTCCAGGTGCAGGCGCGGAGCTATCCCCGGACCGCCACGCCGGCCGTCAACAATCCGCGTGTCGCACTCGTGCGGCGCATCGTGCTGCCGGCGACCGTCCTTGTGGCCGCGGCCGGTCCGGCGGCCCGGCCCGGAAGCGCGAGCCAGCCGCTTTCGCCGGCCGGCGAGCTGTCGACGCAGGCGGGCGGTAACGCAGTGTTGGCGGTGTTGGCGCCGGTGGGCG
>JAPOOQ010000632.1 GCA_026713345.1 Gemmatimonadota bacterium
ACGGTGGTTCTCCCCAACGGCACGGGGAAGGAAGTGCGCGTGCTTGCGATCTGCCAGGGCGACAGGGAAGACGAGGCCCGGGAGGCGGGCGCCGACTTTATCGGGGTCGACTACGTGGCGAAGATCAAGGAGGGCTGGCTCGGATTCGATGTCTGCGTGGCCACTCCCGACCTGATGCGGATGGTGGGCCCGCTGGGCCGGATCCTGGGGCCGCGCGGCCTCATGCCGACGCCCAAGGCCGGCACCGTCACCCCCGACGTTGGCCGCGCAATCCGCGAGATCAAGGGCGGGAAGATCGAGTACCGCGTGGACAAGACCGGCAACCTGCACGCGCCCATCGGCAGAGTGTCGTTCGATGTCGAGCGCCTCGAGGAGAACCTGAGCGCCTTCATGTCGTCGGTGCTGCGCGCCAGGCCCGCGGCCGCCAAGGGCACCTACGTGCAGAGCGTTACGGTGGCCAGCACCATGGGCCCCGGGGTGCCGATCGATCCCAATAGCTTTTCACGGAGCGCCTGAGCCATGACCAGGGAACAGAAGCAGGAATTCATTTCCGATCTGCAGGAGCGGCTGGCGCGCGCCGAAGCCATATACCTGACCGACTTCACCGGGCTTGACGTCCAGGCGATGACCAGCCTGAGGCGACAACTGAAGCAGTCCAACGGCGAGTACCTGGTGGTCAAGAACCGCCTCCTGAAGCGGGCCATGGCCGACAGCGAGCTGCCGGACATCTCCTCGTACCTGACCGGCCCCACCGGGGTCGTCTTCGGGCTCGACAGCGCGGTGGATGCCGCCAAGGCGGTGGTCGACTTCGCGAAGGAGAACGGTGACCGGCCGGTGTTCAAGGTCGGGTTGATGGAGTCCGGCGTCCTCGGCCCCGAGGAGATCGCCGCGGTTTCCCGCCTGCCCTCGCGCGAGGAACTCCTGTCCCAGGTGGCAGGCGTTCTGAGCGGTCCGCTCTCGTCGTTGGTGAGCGCGCTCGGCGGCAAGCTGCAGGAGATGGCCGGACTGGCCGATGCGTTGCGGGAACAGGTGGAATCACAGGACGAAAACAGCTGAACAGAGTGCCCGGGCTGAGGCCGGGATAATACCCAAGGAGGAATCAGAATGGCTGTGAATCAGCAGGAACTGCTCGAGACGTTTGGCAACATGACGGTGATCGAGCTCTCCGAGTTCGTCGAGGCGTTCAAGGATCGCTTCAACGTGACCGCCGCGGCCGCGACGGTCGTGGCCCAGCCGGGGGCCGGGACCGGAGCCGAGGAAGCCGCCGAGGAGCAGGACGAGTTCGACGTGACGCTCGAATCGTTCGGCGCCAAGAAGATCCAGGTCATCAAGGTGATCCGGGAGATCACCAGCCTCGGGCTCAAGGAAGCCAAGGAGCTGGTCGACAAGTCTCCGAGCCCGGTGCGGGAGGCGGTGAGCAAGGAAGAGGCGGAGGAAATCAAGAGCAAGCTCGAAGCAGTCGGCGCCACCGTAAACGTCAAATAGGTGCGCCCATCCGAGTACGCCGCCCGGTATTTCCGGGGGCGCCTCCGGCGCGGATACCCCGCCGGGGCGGGGCCACTCATTGAACTGCAGCGCAGTTCGGGGGTGGGCTGCGCCCTCGTGCGGGGTCCCCGCGTTTCCGCGTATCCGCAATCGATGTCCGCAACACTGACAGGGGAGTGGTCCGTTGGCTAGACACAATGGCGCCCGGGAGGGCGCTCGGCCGAGCGTGAGTTTTCGCAAGCTTCAGTCGATCATGCCCATGCCCGACCTGCTGGACGTACAGATCCGGTCCTTCGAGAAGCTCGTCGACACGGCGGCCTCCGATACCGAGATGTGGCACTTCGGCCTGGATCGGGTCTTTCAGGAGATCTTCCCCGTTGAGGACGTGAACGGTGATCTGACCCTGGAATACGTCTCGTCCCAGCTGGGAGAGCCCAAGTACTCCGTCGGGGAGTGCATCGAGCGCGACATGACCTATGCCGCGCCCCTCAAGGCCACCCTGCGGCTCGTGGTGTGGCACAAGGAGGGCAAAAAGCCGCGCAAACCGGGGAACATCATCGAGAAGGAGGTGTACCTGGGCGACCTGCCGCTGCTGACCAGGCTGGGCACCTTCGTGATCAACGGCGCGGAGCGTGTCGTGGTCAGCCAGTTGCACCGGTCTCCGGGCGTCGTCTTCGAGGAGGACGTGCACCCCAACGGGCAGAAGCTCAACAAGGCGCGCATCATCCCGTTCCGGGGCTCCTGGGTCGAGTTCACGATCGACATCAACGACATTTGCTACGTCCACATCGACAAGAAGAAGAAGTTCCCGGCCACGGCGCTCCTGCGAGCCTTCGGCTACGGGAGCGACGCCGAGATCTATCAGCTCTTCTTCGATGTCCGCGATGCAGGGGTGCCCGCCGAGGAAGAGGACGAGCGGGAACTGATGGGAACGGTGGTCGCCGGGGACATCGTCGACTCCGAGACCGGAGAGGTCCTGCTGGAACAGGGGACGGAACTCGGCAGCGACGAGATCCGGCTGCTGCAGCGGGGCGGTCACGAGTCGGTCCCGGTGTACCGCTCCACCCACGAGGGACGGGGCGGACGCCCGGGCGAGAGCCCGATCGTCAAGAACACCATCCGCAAGGACCCGACGAATAGCGAAGAGGAGGCTCTCAACGCCATCTACTCCCTGCTGAGGCCGGGCGAGGCGCCCAACATCGCCACGGCCCGGGCCGCGCTGGAGCGCGTCTTCTTCGATCCCCGGCGCTACGACCTGGGACGGGTGGGGCGCTACAAGATCAACCAGCGGCTCGGCCTCGACATCGCGCAGACCGAGACGGTGCTCACCCGCGAGGACTTCGTCAGCATCCTCCGGTACCTGATCGAGCTGAACGAGGGCAGGGGGCGAATCGACGACATCGATCACCTCGGCAACCGGCGCGTGCGCACGGTCGGCGAGCTGATCGCCAATCAGTTCTCGGTCGGCCTTTCGCGAATGGCCCGGCTGGTCAAGGAGCGGATGTCGATCAACAACGATCCGGCCAAGATCAACATCGACGATCTCGTTAACGCGCGCACCGTGTCTGCCGTCATTCAGGCGTTTTTCGGCTCGTCCCAGCTCAGCCAGTTCATGGACCAGACCAACCCCCTGGCCGAGCTGACCCACAAGCGTCGCCTTTCGGCGCTCGGACCGGGCGGGCTGACGCGGGAGCGGGCGGGCTTCGAGGTGCGGGACGTGCACTACTCCCACTACGGGCGGATGTGTCCCATCGAGACACCGGAAGGCCCGAATATCGGCCTGATCACTTCGCTGACGACCTACGCCCGCGTCAACGACCTCGGGTTCGTCGAGACGCCGTACCGCCGCGTCGTGGACGGACGCGTAACCACCGATATCGTGTGGCTCTCGGCGAACGAGGAACAGGAGGCGTCGATCGCGCAGGCGAACGCCCCGCTGCTGCCCGACGGGAGCTTCGAGAACCGGTACGTGCTCTGCCGCCGGCGGGGCGACTTCCCGCTCCTGCCGCCCGGCGAGATCGACTACATCGACGTGGCCCCGGACCAGCTCGTTTCGGTCGCGGCGGCCATGATCCCGTTCCTGGAACACGACGACGCGAACCGGGCGCTGATGGGCTCCAACATGCAGCGCCAGGCCGTGCCGCTTCTCCACACCGACGCGCCGCTGGTGGGCACGGGGCTCGAGGAGAAGGTGGCGCGCGACTCCGGGGCGGTGATCACGGCCAAACGGAACGGCAGGGTGGTGCGCGTCACCGCCGACGAGATCGTCGTCGACACCGGGATGGTCGATCCGGACGCCGCCGCCAGGCCGCTGGCGAAGCTCGCCCAGTTCGACCGCTACCGGCTCAAGAAGTTCTGGCGGACCAACCAGGACACGGCCATCAACCAGCGGCCGCTCGTGCGGTCGGGCCAGCGGGTCACCACGGGAGACATCATCGCCGACGGCCCCTCCACCGACCGGGGCGAGCTTGCCCTCGGGCGGAACGTCAGGGTCGCCTTCATGCCCTGGTACGGGTACAACTTCGAGGACGCCATCGTGCTCTCCGAGCGCCTGGTACGGGACGACGTCTTCACGTCCATCCACATCCAGGAACTGGAACTCCACGTCCGCGACACCAAGCGCGGCATGGAGGAGATCACCCGGGAAATCCCCAATGTGGCGGACGAAAACCTCCTCGATCTCGATGAGCGCGGCATCGTGCGCATCGGGGCGCGTGTCAAGAGCGGCGACATTCTGTGCGGCAAGATCACGCCGAAGGGCGAGACCGAGCTGTCGCCGGAGGAGAAGCTGCTGACCGCGATCTTCGGGGAGAAGGCGAAGGACGTGAAGGACTCGTCGCTGCGCGTTTCGCCGGGGATGGTCGGCACGGTGATCGACGTCAAGATCTTCTCGCGGCGGATCGACGATCCCCTGCTGGAACGCGAACACGGCGCCCGGATCGGAGAGCTGCGCAAGGAGGAGCGAGAGGAGATCCAGCGCATTGCGGACGCTCGCGACGACGAGCTGATGAACCTGCTTGGCGGGGAGGAGATCGCGCTCTGTCTCAAGAAGGGAACGGTCCAGCCCTACTTCCCGGAGGGGACCGAACTCACACCTTCGCGGCTCTCCAAGCTGCGGCTCCGCGAAGTGGATCTGGTCACGCTCAAGCTTCGCAGTGCCGAGGCCAGCGCCAGGGTCAAGGAGGTGATCGACGAAGCCAGGGTGCGAATCGAGCGGGTGCGCGAGCGGACCGAGGAGCAGATCGACAAGGTGTTCCAGCCCGATGAACTGCCGCCCGGAGTGGTCCAGCTGGTCAAGGTGTGCATCGCCGAGAAGCGCAAGATCTCCGTCGGCGACAAGATGGCCGGACGGCACGGAAACAAGGGGATCATCGCGCGGATCGCGCCCGAGGAGGACATGCCGTACCTGCCCGATGGCAGCGCGGTGGACATCGTGCTCAACCCGCTCGGGGTTCCGTCACGGATGAATGTCGGCCAGATCCTGGAGACGCATCTGGGCTGGGCCGCCTCCGTCCTCGGTTTCGCGGCGAAGACGCCCGTCTTCCAGGGGGGGTCCGAGGAGGAGATCGCGATGCTGCTCAAGCTGGCCGGGGTCAGGTGGGCCGGCGAGACGCTCGCCGAGGGGGTCGAGTGGCCCTTTGCTGCGTCCCACTACGAACAGTTCCTGGAGCTGGTGCAGACGCATCCGGAGGTGGGCAGCATCCGCAGGAGTCCGGCCGGCAACGGTAACGGTCCCGAGACGGTTGTCGAGGTCGGCCGGTCGCTGGACGAGTACGTCAGGCTGGCGGCCGGGACGAAATCGGAGTCCCTGATCAAGGAACTGCGCGACTTCCTGGTCGCCGTCGGAATCCGTGCGGCCGCGAAGGGACACCAGGTGCTCGCGCAGCGTTTCCCGGCGATTGCGGAGATCATTCACGCACCAGCGAAGAAGCTGGAGCTGGATGCCGCCGTCCGGGAGTTGCTGGCGGAGGCCGAGATCCTGCCGAACGGCAAGGTTTGGCTCAGGGACGGCCGCAGCGGGGAGCGCTTCGACTTCCCGGTCACGGTGGGGGGCATCTACATGCTCAAGCTCTCCCACCTGGTCGACGACAAGATTCACGCACGCAGCATCGGTCCGTATTCGCTGGTTACGCAGCAGCCGCTTGCCGGTAAGGCGCAGTTCGGAGGCCAGCGTTTCGGCGAGATGGAGGTCTGGGCGCTGGAGGCGTACGGAGCCGCGCACACGCTCCAGGAGATACTGACCGTGAAGTCGGACGACGTGAGCGGCCGTTCCAAGGTCTACGAGGCCGTGGTCAAGGGCGAAAACCTGCCGAACCCCGGAATCCCCGAGTCGTTCAACGTCCTGGTGAAGGAACTTCAGGCGCTGGGCCTTCGGGTGGAACTGGGCGAGGAAGAATAATCTGCTAAGGACGGTGGACAAGACATGATCGACTTTCCCCGCGCTAAAGAGAGCCGGACGTCCGACTTCAACTTCATCCGGATCCGCATCGCGTCGCCGGAGGACATCCGCGAATGGTCGCACGGCGAGGTCACCAAACCGGAGACCATCAACTATCGCTCATTCAAGCCCGAGCCGATGGGACTCTTCTGCCAGCGCATCTTCGGTCCGGTGAAGGACTGGGAGTGCTCCTGCGGCAAGTACAAGCGCATCCGCTTCCGCGGGATCATCTGCGATCGCTGCGGCGTCGAGGTGACGCTGTCGAAGGTCCGCCGCGAACGGATGGGCCACATCGAGCTCGCGGTGCCGATCTGTCACATCTGGTTCTTCAAGACGCTGCCGAGCCAGCTCGGGTACCTCCTCGGGATGACCCTCAAGGACCTCGAGAAGGTGATCTACTACGCGGCCTACGTCGTGACCGATCCGGGAAACCAGGACGTCGAGTTCCTCGATCTGCTGGACGAGGACGAGTACTACGACCTCCGCGTCAAGGCCCGTGACGAAAAGGACGAACGATTCCGGGCCGAAATCGGAGCCGAGGCTGCCCGTACCCTGCTGAAGCGCCTCGATTCTCCCGAGGTCAAGGTGGCCGACCAGAACAAGGACGGAAAGGGGCTGGACCGCCTGGCCGCGTGGCTGCGTGAAGAGATCAGGACCGAGACCTCGCAGCACCGCAAGAAGAAGAAGCTGCGCAGGCTGAAGGTGGTGGATGCGCTCCGCAACTCGGGCGACACCTCGGACAAGCGCAACCGGCCCGAGTGGATGGTGATGGATGTGATTCCGGTGATTCCGCCGGATCTGCGTCCGCTGGTCCCGCTGGACGGGGGCCGCTTCGCCACCTCGGATCTCAACGACCTGTACCGCCGCGTCATCAACCGGAACAACCGGCTCAAGAAGCTGATCGAAATGAGGGCTCCCGAGGTGATCCTCAGGAACGAGAAGCGGATGTTGCAGGAGTCGGTCGATGCCCTGTTCGACAACGGACGCCGCTCGAAGGCAATCCGGGGCCGTGGCAAGCGGCCGCTCAAGTCGCTCTCGGACATGCTGAAGGGCAAGCAGGGCCGCTTCCGCCAGAACCTGCTGGGCAAGCGGGTCGACTATTCCGGCCGTTCGGTGATCGTCGTCGGGCCGGAGCTCAAGCTCCACCAGTGCGGGCTGCCGAAGGCGATGGCGGTCGAGCTGTTCAAGCCCTTCATCATCCATGAGCTGGAGAAGCGCGGCGAAGCGGAGACCGTCAAGCGCGCGAAGAAGATCGTCGAGATGGACGATCCGAAGGTGTACGAGGTACTCGAGGACATCATCCGGGATCACCCGGTGCTCCTCAACCGGGCTCCCACGCTCCACAGGATCGGGATCCAGGCCTTCGAGCCGGTGCTGGTCGAGGGGAAGGCCATCCGCATCCATCCGCTCGTCTGTTCGGCCTTCAATGCGGACTTCGACGGCGACCAGATGGCGGTCCACCTGCCGCTCTCCTTCGAGGCGCAGCTGGAGGCCCGGGTGCTGATGCTGTCGAGCAACAACGTGCTGCTGCCGTCGAACGGCCGTCCGGTCGCTTCGCCCAGCCAGGACATGGTGATCGGGTCGTTCTACCTGACGAAGCCCCCCGTCGAGATCGCCCTCCTCGAGCCCATGGCGAGGAGCAGCAAGGTCCCGGAGCCGCAGCGGACGGACGCCGATGCCCGTCTGAGCGAACTCTACGCGACCGCTCCGCGCTACTCGAGCTATGGTGAAGTGGAGATGGCGCTGGCCAACCGCCACGTCAGGTTCTCCTCGCCGTGCTGGTACTGGGTGCCGGCCCGGAACGACTCCGGCAGTCCCGACTCCGGCACCGAAGCGCGGTGGGCGCGGACGACCGTCGGGAGGGTCATCTTCAACTCGATCATCCCGGGTTCGATCGGCTTCCTCAACCTCACCTTCGGCAAGAAGCAGCTCGGCGACCTGGTCTTCCAGTGCTTCAAGGAGGCGGGTCTGTCCGCCACCACCCGGTTCCTCGACGACCTCAAGGACTTCGGCTTCCGCTACGCCACCCAGGGCGGCGTCTCGGTCGGGATCGACGACCTCGAGGTCCCGCCCGAGAAGGCGGAACTGCTCGGCGAAGCCACCGGCCAGGTGTCCCGCTTCCAGAAGGCCTACGACTCCGGGTACATCTCGAACGGCGAGCGCTACAACAAGATCATCGACACCTGGACCCACGCGAACAACGACGTGGCGGACGCCATGGTGCGGCACCTCGAGCGCTCCAAGGGCGGGTTCAACCCGGTGTACATGATGATGATCTCCGGCGCGCGGGGGAACCGCGACCAGATGCGCCAGCTAGCGGGGATGCGCGGGCTCATGGCCAAGCCGCAGAAGAAGCTGACGGGCGGCATCGGCGAGATCATCGAGAGCCCCATCCGGTCCAACTTCCGGGAGGGACTTACGGTGGTGGAGTACTTCATCTCCACGCACGGCGCCCGCAAGGGTCTGGCGGACACGGCGCTCAAGACCGCCGACGCCGGATACCTCACTCGACGGCTCGTCGACGTGGCCCAGGACGTGACCATATCGGAGGAGGACTGCGGTACGCTGCTCGGCCTGCCGATGAGTGCGCTCAAGGAGGGCGAGGACATCGTCGAACCGCTGGCCGACAGGATCGCGGGGAACGTCGCGCTGGAGAGCGTCTACGACCCGATCGACGGTGAGATCATCGTCGAGAGGCACGCGCTCATCAGCGAGGAGGCGGCCGAGGCGATCGAGAACGCCGGGATCCAGTCGGTGAGGATCCGCTCGGTGCTCACCTGCGCGGCCAAGCGGGGTATCTGCCGCATGTGCTACGGCCGCAATCTGGCGACGATGGGCCCGGTGGACATCGGCGAGGCGGTCGGAATCATCGCCGCGCAGTCGATCGGCGAGCCGGGAACACAGCTCACCCTGCGCACCTTCCACATCGGTGGGACGGCGGCGCGGATCGCGGCCCAGAACCAGCGCAAGTCCAAGATCGCGGGGGTGGTGGCGCTGGAGCGTGTCTCGCAGGTCGAGTCCCGCGACGGCAACCGGATCATCACTTCGCGGGAAGGCAAGATCGTGATCCAGACCCGGGAGGGTCAGGTTCGCAGCCAGCTCGCGGTGCCGTACGGCGCGACGATTCACGTCGAGGAAGGCCAGTCCATCAAGTCGGGCGACCTGCTCTTCAGCTGGGATCCCTACTCCGAGCCCATCGTCGCCGACGTGGAGGGTCTGCTGCGCTTCGAGGACATCGTGGAGGAGCAGACCGTCCGGGAGGAGCTCGACGAATCGACGGGCCGCCGCCAGATGATGATCATCGAGGACCGGGACAAGAAGCTCCACCCCACCATCCAGATCCGGAGCGGCAAAGCGGCTTCGAGCGAGTTGCTCAGGGAGTTCATCATTCCGGTCGGCGCCCAGCTGATGTGCGCGCACGGCGACGGGATCCAGCCCGGCGACGGGATCGCCAAGATCAGCCGGGAGGTCTACAAGACCCGCGACATCACGGGCGGGCTGCCCCGGGTCGCCGAGCTCTTCGAGGCGCGCCGTCCCAAGGATCCGGCGGTGGTCACCGAGATCGACGGGGTCGTGTCGTTCGGGGACATCAAGCGCGGCAAGCGCGAAGTCTTCGTCACTCCCAGGCAGGGGCAGCGAAGGACCTACGACGTACCGGTCGGCAAGCACATGCGGGTACACCAGGGGGACCAGGTACGGGCGGGCGACCGCCTCTCGGAGGGTCCCAAGAACCCGCACGACATCTTGCGGATCAAGGGGGCGCGGGCTGTTCAGGAGTACCTGCTGAACGAGATCCAGGAGGTCTACCGCCTGCAGGGCGTGAAGATCAACGACAAGCACATCGGCGTGATCGTGCGGCAGATGCTGCAGAAGGTCCGCGTCGTGGATCCGGGCGGCACGCACCTGCTGGAGGGGGAACACGTCGACCGGGTCGAGTTCCGCAGGATCAACGAGCAGGCGAAGCTGGAAGGCAAGAAGCACGCGGTTCAGGAGCCCCTGCTGCTGGGGATCACCAAGGCGAGCCTCACGACAGAGTCCTTCATCTCGGCGGCCTCCTTCCAGGAGACGACCCGGGTGCTCACCGATGCCGCGGTGAGAGGCGCGCGCGACGACCTCAACGGGCTCAAGGAGAACATCATCATCGGCCATCTCATCCCGGCCGGTACCGGCGTGCATCGCTGGTCCGATGTCGACTTTGTGGTCGAGCAGGCATACTACGACGAGGAGATCCTGCCGCTGACGGCTCCCGGCGAGATGCTGCCGGGGCTGGGCGAGGCGGTGGAGACGGTGCCAACGGAGTAGGATTGCGGGGGCGCGGGCCGGGACCGGTTTCCGGCCCGCGCCTGCCGTTTCAGGCTCATCCCCCGCTGGAAACCGCCCCCCCGTTCGGGATCACTTCCCGTTGGACAGGACTCGCCATTGACTTCCCCGCGAGTTTGGGTAACTTTTCCAGGCTGTCCAGGAAACGTTCCTGGGGGAGGCCCCGGGGCGGTCACCGGCGCGCTTGATCGGCAGGCGCGCCTTTGTTCGCCCGGTCACACGGAAACCAGCCAACGGTTCGGCTCCGATGCCCACTCTTAATCAACTGGTGCGAAAGGGACGCGCGCGGCTCGCGAAGAAGAACAAGTCGCCCGCGCTCCAGAAGAACCCCCAGAAACGGGGGGTCTGCACCCGTGTGTACACCACCACCCCGAAGAAGCCCAATTCGGCCCTCCGCAAGGTCGCCCGCGTGCGCCTTACCAACGGGTACGAAGTCACGGCATACATCGGGGGCGAGGGCCACAACCTCCAGGAGCACTCCATCGTCCTGATCCGGGGCGGGCGCGTGCGGGATCTGCCGGGCGTACGGTACCACATCGTACGCGGCACCCTGGACACCTCGGGCGTTACCGACCGCCGCCAAGGGCGGTCCAAGTACGGAGCGAAGCGGCCCAGGTAGGGCCGCCGGGATGGAGTCACCGCAATGAGCCGCCGCACGCGAGCTGTTCGCCGACAGATCCCGGAGGATCCGAACTACGGGTCGCACGTGGTCCAGAAGTTCATCAACGGACTGATGCTGGATGGCAAGAAGTCGCTGGCCGAACGCACCTTCTACGAGGCGATGGGGATCGTCGAAGCGAAGGCCGGCCAGCCACCCATCAACATTTTCCGGCAGGCGCTCACCAACGCAAAACCGGCTCTGGAGGTGAAGAGCCGACGCGTGGGCGGAGCGACCTACCAGGTCCCCATCGAAGTCAGGCCCGAACGGCGTCAGGCTCTCGCGATCAAATGGCTGATCGGATTCGCGCGCCAGCGCGGAGAGCGGACGATGGCTCAGCGGCTGGCTGCCGAGGTCCTCTCCGCCAGCAGGGGAGAGGGAGCGACGGTTAAGAAGAAGGATGACACTCATCGGATGGCTGAAGCGAACAAGGCCTTCGCGCACTACCGCTGGTAGAGTGTCCGTCCCGCCGCCGCGGGCCCCCTCGGGGCACCCGCCGGCCGTGGAGAGGACTCTCCGGCGGGAAATGCTGTTTGACAGGCGAAGACAAGGACTGAGTTGAGAACATAGACAATGCCCAGGATCACACCACTTCCGAAGCTCCGGAACATCGGCATCATGGCGCACATCGATGCCGGGAAGACGACCACGACGGAGCGTATTCTGTTCTACACCGGCCGTCTGCACCGCATGGGAGAGGTCCATGAGGGCGCGGCGACGATGGACTGGATGGAGCAGGAGCAGGAGCGGGGAATCACCATCACCTCCGCCGCGACGACGGCGTACTGGCACCGCAACGACTCGGAATACCGAATCAACATCATCGATACACCCGGTCACGTGGACTTCACGGCCGAGGTCGAGCGATCGCTTCGCGTTCTGGACGGAGCGATCGCTGTTTTTTGTGCGGTAGGTGGGGTGGAGCCCCAGTCGGAGACGGTCTGGCGGCAAGCGGACCGCTACAGCGTTCCGCGGATCGCCTTCGTCAACAAGATGGACCGGACGGGCGCCAACTTCGAAAACGTGATCGATATGATGCGCGAGCGGCTGGGCGCCAACGCCTTCGCCGTTCAGTACCCTCTGGGCGAAGCCGACCTCTTCACCGGCGTGATCGACATCGTCGCGATGAAGGCTTTCGTGTGGGCCGACGAACTCGGTGCCACGATCACCGAGGTCGGCATACCGGACACGCTCCGCGAGAAGGCCGAGGCGCTGCGCCACGAGCTGGTCGAGGCCGCGGTGGAGCACCACGACGACCTCCTCGAGAAATACCTCATGGGAGAGGACCTCACCGAGGACGATGTCCGCCTAGCGATCCGCGCGGCGACCGTCTCGGGAACGCTCTTCCCGGTCTTCTGCGGCTCCGCGTTCAAGAACAAGGGCGTGCAGCGGCTGCTCGACGGCGTCATCGACTACCTCCCCTCGCCGCTCGACGTGCCGGCGATCGAGGGGCGCCCCCCGTACAGCGACGGCGAGCGGCAAACGCGCGAGCCTTCCGACGACGCGCCCCTGGCGACGCTGGCCTTCAAGATCATGTCGGATCCGTTCGTGGGCAGGCTCACGTACGTGCGGGTCTATTCGGGTACGCTGACCAAGGGCAGCCGGGTGCTCAACGCCACCCGGAGCCGCAAGGAGCGCGCGGGGCGCATCCTCCAGATGCACGCCAACAAGCGTGAAGAGCGCCAGGAGGTGTACGCGGGGGACATAGCGGCCATCATCGGCCTCAAGAACGCCCGCACCGGCGACACCATCTGCGATCCGGGCCAGCCCATCATCCTGGAGGCGATGGATTTCCCGGAGCCCGTGATCTCGGTCGCGATCGAGCCGCGCACCAAGGCCGACCAGGACAAGCTCTCGACCGGGCTCGGGAAGCTGACGGAGGAGGATCCCACCTTCCGCGTACACACCGACCCCGAGACGGGGCAGACGATCATCAGCGGGATGGGCGAACTCCACCTCGAGATCATCGTCGACCGCCTGCGCCGCGAGTTTTCGGTCTCCGCCAACATCGGGCGTCCGCAGGTCGCGTACCGCGAGACGATCCGGAAGGCGACGGCCAAGGTGGTGGGCCGGTTTGTGCGGCAGACCGGGGGCCGGGGCCAGTTCGGCCATGTGGTCATCGATGTCGAACCCATGAAGGCGGGCACCGGTTTCGTCTTCGAGGACCGGATCAAGGGTGGCGCCGTGCCGCGCGAGTACATCCCCGCGGTGGAGCGCGGCGTGCGTGAAGCGATGAACGCCGGCGTGGTGGAGGGATACCCCGTCGTCGACGTCAAGGTGTCGCTCATCGACGGCTCCTACCACGACGTGGATTCGAGCGAGATCGCCTTCAAGGTCGCGGGTTCGATGGCGTTGACCGCCGCGCTCCGGAAGGCGGATTCCGTGCTTCTGGAGCCCGTGATGGACGTCGAGGTTGTCACGCCTTCGGAGTACATGGGCGATCTGATCGGCGACCTGTCTTCGCGTCGCGGCAAGGTGGGCGGCATGACCGACCGCGGCGATGCCCAGGTGATCGGCGCGAGTGTGCCGCTCGGCGAGATGTTCGGCTATTCCACGGCGCTCCGGTCGCTGAGCCAGGGCCGGGCCGTGTACACGATGCAGTTCTCACACTATGCAGAAGTGGCCCGGGCGAAGTCCGGCAAGAAGATCCTGGCGGGCGTCTGACGACCCCGCCCGCGCAAATGGCATAAACCAAACCCAGACGCGAGGAAAGAATGGCGAAGGAGACCTTCGAGCGCACGAAGCCGCACGTGAACGTGGGGACGATCGGGCATGTGGACCACGGGAAGACGACGTTGACGGCGGCGATCACGCTGGCGCAGGCGAAGAAGTACGGCGGGGACGCGATCGCGTTCGACGAGATCGACAAGGCCCCGGAGGAGCGGGAGCGGGGGATCACGATCGCGACGGCGCACGTGGAGTACGAGACGGAGAACCGTCACTACGCGCACGTGGACTGTCCCGGGCACGCGGACTACGTGAAGAACATGATCACGGGCGCGGCGCAGATGGACGGGGCGATCCTGGTGGTGAGCGCGGCGGACGGCCCGATGCCGCAGACGCGGGAGCACATCCTGCTGGCGCGGCAGGTGGGGGTGCCGCACATCCTGGTGTACCTGAACAAGGCGGACCAGGTGGACGACGCGGAGCTGCTGGAACTGGTGGAGATGGAAGTGCGCGAGGAGCTGAGCAAGTACGAGTTCCCGGGGGACGACACGCCGATCATCACCGGCTCGGCGCTGAAGGCGCTGGAAGGGGATTCCGGGGAGCACGGCATTGAATCGATCGTGAAGCTGATCGACGCGATGGACGCGTACATTCCGGAGCCGGAGCGCGCGGTGGACGGGGACTTCCTGATGCCGGTGGAAGACGTGTTCACGATTTCGGGCCGGGGCACGGTGGTGACGGGCCGGGTGGAGCGCGGCATCGTGCAGGTGAACGACGAGGGGGAGATCGTGGGGATCAAGGAGACGCAGACGACGATCTGCCCGGGGGTGGAGATGTTCCGCAAGCTGC
>JAPOOQ010000633.1 GCA_026713345.1 Gemmatimonadota bacterium
CGCACCGCCAACGTCCCGTTCGAGGGCATCATGCTCCGCACCGCGGCCATCATGGGCCAGGTCAGCGTCGAGGGTGAGGGTCTCGGGGACGTGACGGTCAGCCTGAGTGGCGAGGGCGAGAGCCTGACCACGATGACCGACATGAGCGGCCAGTACGCGTTCAGCGATCTGCCGGCCGGCAACTTCCAGGTTGGCATCTCGGGGTACGAAACGGACGACGTCTCGTTCGAGACGACCTCGAAGAACGTGGCGCTCGCGCTTGGCGGGACCGCGACGGTGCCGTTCAAGGGCATCCTGCTCCGCACGTCCGGCATCAGCGGTCGGGTCAGCGTCGAGGGCACGGGCCTGGACAGCGTGACGGTTACGCTTTCGGGCGACGACCTTGATGAGGACAGGAAGGTCATGACGGACGCGACCGGGCAGTACACGATCACGGGTCTGGCCGAGGGCGACTACACGGTTGCCATCTCCGACTACGACGCTGTCGCGTTCATCTTCGAGACGACCTCGAAGGATGTGACGCTCGGCGACGACGACGCGCAGATCGTCAGCTTCAAGGGCGAGCACGCCCGCACGGCGAGCGTGTCCGGGATGATCTTCGCTGACGAGGCGGCCAAGAACGACACGTTAGACGTGGGCGAGCACGCTTTGGCGGCGCCCGGCGTCGTACTGGCGCTGGTGGGTCCGGGGATCCTGGACCGCGACCTCGGAGCCACGGGGCCGGACGGCTCGTTCTCGTTCGGCGAACTGCGCGCCGGTCCCTACCAGCTGGTGGTGGCCAACGCCACCGCAGCGGGTGCGGACTACGCCTACGGCGGACCCGCGGCAGGCTACGGGTTCAACCTCGGTGTCGGCGATGAAGAGACGCAGGACATCCCGTTCGACATCACGCACACGACGATCAACTTCGACGTCACGCTGAAGGCCGGCGACAAGACCGGCGCAGCGCTCGAAGACGCCACGGTCACGCTCTATTCGGACCTGGCCGGTGAACTCAAGATCACCGACGAGATGACCGACGAGGACGGCAGGGCGTCGATACGCATCGCGCGTGCCGGCACGACCGGCAACACCGTCTATGCGGCGGTGGCAGCGCCTGCGGGCAGCTACGACACGGACGGCGACATGCAGGCCGTGATGTGGAACCCGCAGATGACGATGGCCGCAGCGTCCAACAGCGCCGACATCGTCAACACGATGGCCAGCTTCTCGTTCGGCGGCGCCACGATCATGACCGACATGGGTGGCGGCAACGCGCTGGGTGGCTGGAAGGTCAGCGTGACCTCCGGTGCCGACGACGAGGCGGTTGACGGCGCCCCGGCCGCGCTGGGCGCGGACGGCATGGCGTCGTTCTCCGAGACGGTCACATCCGTGCCGAAGACCTACACGATCACGATGGCCGACGACCAGGCGAACGACTCGACTGGCGACGGCGGCGAGAAGTACACGAGCACCACGCTGTCGCACACCCACGACGGTCTCTCGCTGTCCGGCACGTCCACGGACGCCGGCATGCTCGAGGTGACGTACACGACCCAGACGCTCCGGGTCTACGTCCACGAGGAGATCGACCAGGTCATGGGTTACACCGGCAACGTCCTGGGCGGCGACCGGCGCATGGGCGGCATCATCGATGTCGACATCGAGCACATAGCCAGCAACGGACGGGCCACCAGCTTCGAGGCGACGGACAGCGTCAGGAGCAGCGCCAGAGGCGGCGTGTACCAGTTCTGGAACGTGCCGGCGGCCGCCAACGTCATCGTGACCGCGGACGAATTCCCCACGCTGGGCACCGACGCGGACGGCGATCCGATCGCCAACACCGCCCACCTGCTGGACAAGAACGGGCACAGCGACGAGCTCGCTGCGTACACCGACATGGAAGCCAACGGCATCAGGGGCGGCGCGTTCGGCGCACACGGCGGCTTCCACCACACGGTGGACCTCTGCCCGCTGATGTCCGATGAGGGCGACCAGCGCCACGGCGAGTGCAGCACCTTCGCCTTCGTCGAGACCTACGCGGTCAACGGCCAGGCGTGGAAGTGGGTGCGTGGGAAGACCTCCGACGACTTCGCTTCGGCGAACGCCAAGGCGGGCGCGAGGGGCCTCACGGTCAGCATGGACCCGGTCGACAACGAGAACCTCGCCGGAGTGGACGAGTCGTTCACGGAGAAGGGCAACACGAAGGTGTTCAACTTCAATCGGATGCCGGCTGGCGTCTACAAGGTCACGGTTCCGACCGGGTGGATCGCGCAGAGGGGTCCCCTCGAGTCGCCCACCAACGACCTTGCAGCGCGTGTCAGCCCCCTCGACTCGGCGCTCAACATCGACGTTACGCCGACGACGGGGTACGCCTACGGCCGCGTGACCGATGGCGAGAACCGCCGCATGGCGGGCGTCACCGTGAACGTGAACGGCGTGTCGGTCGAGACCGACTCGAACGGGCGTTACGTCGCGGAGGGCTTCGGTGCCGCGAGCTGCCGTCTCGGCACCAGGACGGTCAGGAACGTGATCTGCGTGACGACCGCCGAGGAAGGCAGCGAAGAGACGGCGAACGCCGCCACATTCAGGGCGAACTCGCCGACAGAGATCGACGTCACGATCAAGGACGCAACCGAGGTCACCACGATCAGCGGTCGGGTTACGCATTCCGACGGCGGCGCCGGTGTTGGCGGCGTGGTGGTATGGGTCGACGGCCAGGCACCGATCAACAAGAACGCGAGGTACGGCCGTACCACGACGAACAACGCCTACCGCACGGCCGGCGACGGCAGCTTCAGCGTGCGCATTGCCGCGAAGACGGGCGGAGCGTCCGCCACTGTCACCGTGGAGAGGGACGGAATGTTCTTCTCGCCGGAGCAGCACACGGTCGGAGCCGTGGCCGGAGCGACGATCTCCGGAATCAACTTCACCGCCTTCGATAACGGAACGATCCACGGCCGCGTGGTCGATGCGCGCAACAACCCGATCGGTGGCGTGCTGGTAACCGCACAGCAGGTGGGCGGCACCGCCATGGATACCATGACGACGTCCACGGCCACGGGATCCTACTCCCTCAGCGTGCGTTACGGTCAGTACGGCGTTACGGCGGCGAAGCCTGGCTACACCTTCACCGATACCACGGGCGTCAACGTGCCGAACGACGGCAAGGCGCAAAACGACCTCATCGGGACGCAGGTGACGACCTACTCGTATCTCAGTTCGCTGAGCCTGAGTGGTGTGTCACGACTGTGCCGGACGGAAGCGTGCCCAGCCACGGCGCGCGGGTTCCGCAGCGCTCACGAGGACTACACCGCAACGGTCGGCAACTCCCTTTCGATGACCACCCTGACTACGACGGCGGGTGGCGGAGCCAGGGTGATCGAACGCTATCCGGAAGATGCCGACGCCACTACGGCGGGGCACCAGATCGCGCTCGAGGTCGGGTTGACCGAAATCGAGGTCAAGGTTGCCTCCAGGGACAACACGGACACGACGACCTACAAGGTTGACGTCACCAGGCGGGCGTCGTCCACGGTGATCACCGGTACGATCACGGATGCCGAGCCCGATGACGAAGGGAATACCGTCGGGGTTTCGGGCGTCCAGATCACCGTAACCGGTGCTGGCGACCTGCTCAACGGAACGACCAGGGCCGGTAGAACCTACGTCACGACGAATGCCAGCGGTCAGTACACGGCGGTCATGGAGTCCGGTGGCATCGGAACGGTGACTCCGACGAAGACCGGCTACAGCTTCGAGCCAGCTGATCTCGAAGTACGGCTGAACGCCGATTCGGTGAAGGGAATCGACTTCACCGGCTCCTCGTTCGCCACGATCACGGGTACGGTGATGGCGAACGGAGCCGCGCTGGAAGGCGCGACGGTAACGGCTACGAACGGAGGCAAGTCGGATTCGGATACTTCGGATCGCCGCGGCCGCTTCAGTGTGAGCGTGCCGGCCGGTACGATCACGATCACGGCTTCGAAGCTGGGCTACGACTTCGGAAGCCAGACCGTATTCGCCGATGCCGGCGAAAGCAGGTCGATCGGCAACGTGATGGCGACGGGCAACGTGATGCCGCTGAATGTCGCGGTTGAGCGTGATACGGCGGTTAGCGACGGTTACACCAGCTACATCGACGACATTACTGTCACGTGGGATCGGGGCGTATCCGGTGCAGCCGACGCGTACCAGGTGCAGGTTCAGGACGCGCTTGGGCTGTGGGAGCCGTTCGGAGACCGCCTGATGGCCCTCACGGCTGGCAAGGGCTCGGCCACTGCCGACGGCAAGTCATTTGCTGACTTCACTAATGGCTTTTCTGCGGATACGATGATGACTACGTTCCGTGTCGTGGCGTTGACCGATACCGATACCAGCAGCGTCACCGAGTATGGCGACACGCTGGCTTCTGCTACGGTCAGGCTTGGACCGGTCGACCCGAAGGTCGACAGTGTTACGGCAAGGCGGGCGATTGATCCGGTGCCGGATTCGCTGTACGTGACTTGGGAGGGGGCCCTTGGGAACGGTGATTCCGAGTGGCGCGTTCTGATCAGCTTTGACAGTGGCACGACCTGGTACGTGGGGAATGGTCGAGCGGGTAGCGGCAGATGGACGCCGACGCTTGAACCGAGCAGCTTCACGAGCATGCCCGTCGCTGATGATGCCGACGCGGACCCGAAGAGCGCCGAGCAGACGGAGTTGGATGGCGCCTTCATGATCCGCGTGGACTATCGACAGCGCGACGTGCGCGGCGACAACAGCACTCCGGTGGCATGGAAGACCGGTCCCACCGCATCGGTCGGCGAGAAGTAACCCAACCTCAACCCCTATCAGCCCAATCGATGGGTGCAGGAAACGGCCCCCGCCCGGTTCGCCGGGCGGGGGCCTTCCTTTCAACGGGCTCACCACGGGCCGCAACGTGAAGCTGGACCGGATCCTGTGGTTGGCTGCGGTCCTGCTGGATCTGAAGAGTGACGACGATTCGGAGCCCGTCGTGTTCGAGGCTCTGCTGGACCCGAGGATCGCTGCCCCCGGCCGAAGCTTCGCTCGCTGGGCGACGGCGGTCGCTACAGCTCGCCTGGCCAGAGTCCTCGCAAGCGCGTCTCCCGATACCCTCACCATTACCTAATTGTCAGCCGAAGGCACCCCCCGCGGTGGCCACGGCCAAGGGACGGGATCGTCACCCGAGGGCGGCCCCTGTGACGCGATCTGCCGCAGCTCCTCGTCGCCCATGGACGCGACCTCTTCCGTCCAGTAGAGCACGCCCATGGGGTCGCTAACGTCCAGCAGCACGCTGGCCAGCACGCCGGCCCTCGGCCCGTCGATCCGTTCGTCCAGCACGATGGACGCCGCCAGCGTCATCCACTCCCCGAACCGCTCTTGAATGATGCAGCGCAGCATGTCGAGCATTCCCTCGCGGTGTCCCGCAAGCAGGCCGCCAATCCATGCCCGCAGGGTCTCCGTGTAGTAGCGTCCCACGAACGGGTTCGCGGGAGGGTCCGGGTCCCCGGCAGCGCCGCCCTTCGCGTCCACGGCCCCTTGCACCGCCTGAAACGCCCTTTGCAGCTGCAGCAACGGCTCCGGCACATCCTCCGGCCGGTCCATGACCCGCCCAAGACGTGCCAGCACCGCATCCCGCAGGTCGTAGGGCCTGTCGATCTTGACCGCCGCGGTCATCGCATCCGGCACGCAACCGGGATCCGGGGTGTTGGCGATCAGAGAGGAGACCGCGTCCGCGATCCGCCGGTCGAACTTCCACTTGACTGCGCTCCAGAACACCCGTACCGCCCCCACGTCATACCCGACCGTGTAGCCCCACTCGTCCCCCGCCTCGGTTGCGCGGCCCGGGTACCACTGGAGCACCTCTTCAAGCTTCTCCGGAGCGGCGTCGTCGAATACCGCGCGAAACGCGCGCTCGCCGATCTCCTGCAGCCTCTCCCGCTCCCTGTGCGATCGGTTCCCCATCCTCCGCCCCTCCTCCGCCTCCGTGTAACCCCTTGCACGCCCCATGTTCCTGTCCGCGGACCTCGCCTGCGCCCGGGCGGCCAGAAAAGCTACAGCATTGCGGGGCGGCTGCAAAGGAAGGCCCCCGCCCGGCGAACCGGGCGGGGGCCGTTTCCTGCACCCATCGATTGGGCTGATGGGGTTGGGGTTGTGTTAGCCTGTAGACTTCGCGTCGACGGATACCGTGGGACCAACCTTCCACGGGTTGTCCGCAGTCGCCGTACCCTGCCTCGCGTCCACGCGGAACATCAGGGCGCCGTCGACTTCAGCTGCCGTCACAGCGGCAGTCTTGGCGGTTCCAGCGGTACCGTCGTTGGTGGCTGTACTCGGAGTCGTGCCGACGATGTTGTCGACCGTGGCACCCCACGATTCGCCAGAGCCTGCGGCATCGTTGAGCACGTACCAGGTCGTGCCGCTGTCGAAGCTGACGACGACCCGCCATTGGGAATTGGTGTTCCCCTCGGCCGTCCAGGTCACCACCAGCGAATCCGGCTCGGCATCCACATTGCGCCTTGCCGCGACATCGTCGGCCGTCGGATCGATCGCGTCGACCGTGACTGCGTCGGACGCGTACTCCTGCATCGGGGTCTGATCGTCGGTGTCGTGGTCGTGTTGCGCCTCCACGCGAATCGACAACTCGCCTTCCGGATCCGAACTGTCCCCTCCAGTCGGCGGGGTGATCTGAGCTTGCCAGGTGCTGTCCGCGTCCGGAGGATCATTGTCCGCCGTCGGGGCAGTGACTGCGGTTTCAACGTCCTGCCACATCCCAAGCGTATCCTGAATCTGCACCTGGTACTGCGTGGCGCGTCCACCAGGTCCTGGCGTCCATTCGACCGTCACCGTGGTCTCGAAGAGTCCGGTGTCAGCCGTGTCACGCGCAGCCTCGACATTCAGCGGCGCCATGTTGCCTTCCGCCATGACAGTGCCAAGCGACCTGCTTTCGCCGGCTTCAAGGCTTACGGTCTGGCTCGCGAAGGTGTAGCCTGTCTTCGTGGCCGTGACCGTCGCCGTACCTGCCGGCACGCTCACGCTGAAGCGGCCTCGGCGATCCGTGTCGTCCGAGTCGGTGATGCCCTGACTCGTAGCCGTCACAGTCACGCCTTCCATCGCGGTGGTACCAGCCATCACGACACCCGTGATCGTCGCGTATTCGGAACCACTGAAGTCGGCTCCGGTCACCGTGCCGGCGTTGAGCGTTACCGCCCGATTGCCCGGCTCGAAGGTGTAACCGGTCTTCGACGGTGTCAGCGTGGTGCTGCCACCGGACTCCATGATCACCGTGTACACACCGCTGGCGTTCGTCGAGACGTAGGCGTTTCTGCCACCATTGAGCAGGTTGCCACCGGTCGGGGTAATCCGTACACCCGAAATCGCGTCGCCGGACTGCGCGTCCGTGACGGTACCGGTGATCGTGGTCGTCTCGTCCAGCCTGGTGACCGCCACGGTGTAGGTCTTCGTGGACTCGCCGTCGGCGGCAGTAACCGTGACCTCGATACTGGTCGTACCCACGCCGAGCGCCACCTGGTGGCCACTCGCATCGTCGGCGTCATCCGGATAGATCTCCGTCACGCGCGCGCCAGGTACTGATGGCGTCGCACTCACCGTGGTCATATCGGTCGAGTAGCTGACTTCGGCGGTGTAGCTATACACGCCGGCGCGGAATCCGGTTAGCGTGGCCGACCGGCGCAGTGTCACGCCGCTCAGGCTCAGCGAAGCGAGATCCGCGTTGTCCTCTGCCGGCGTTCCGATTAGATCGTTGAGCGCCTTGCCGTCGTTGGGCACGTTGACGCCGGTGGTATCGGTGAAGGTGTAGCCGTGCTTCGCCGCAGTTACGCCGTACTGACCGTAGCGCACGCTGAGGGAGTAGGTCCCCGTCGTGCCGGTCGTGTCGGCGTCGGTTGCGTCTCCGCCAACCTGGTCCGCCGTTACGATTACGCCGCTGATCGCGTTGTTGCTCGCATCGACCACGCGGCCGTGGATCGTTCCGTTATCGAAGGCGGTGAAGGTGATTCCGGAGATGTTCTGTCCGGCCACTGCCGAGAACGTGTGTCCCGCATCGGGCGAGAAGAACATGCCATCCCGCGATGCCGTAATCGTGGCGGTTGCACCACCGGCCTTCGCATTGATGCGCACCGAGAAGCTGCCGTCGCCGCCCGTGATGTAGATGTTATTCGGTCCCGTGCGACCCGTCCTCGCGTTCTTGTTGAGCGGGGCCCGGCCGTCCACCCAGATCCGCACGCCGCCAACACCGGCGCCGCCGTCGGAATGAGTCACCCGACCGCTGATCGTGGTGACCTCGGCCGCGTCCTCGATCTCGACATTGATCCGCGTCGGCGAGTTTGCCGCGAATGTGGCGCGGTCCGCCGTCTCTTCGCTTCCTTCCACGGCGGTCGTCACACAGATCACGTTCCTGGCCGTGCTAGTGCCGCACCCGTTCCTGGCCCGGAAGCCCTCCGCGACGTAGCGCCCGTTCGAGTCGGTCTCGACCGACACGCCGTTCACGTTCACGGTGACGCCCGCCATGCGACGGTTATCGCCATCGACAACGTGACCGTAGGCGTAGCCCGTCGTCGGCGTCACGTCGATGTTGAGCGCCGAGTCGAGGGGGTTGAGACGCGCGGCAAGGTCGTTGGTGGGCGACTCGAGGGGACCCCTCTGCGCGATCCACCCGCTCTCTGGAACTGTCGTGACCTTGTAGACGCCTGCCGGCATCCGATTGAAGTCGAACACCTTCGTATTGCCCTTCTCCGTGTACGACTCGTCCTCTTCGGCGAGGTTTTCACCATCGACCGGATCCATGCTGACCGTGAGGCCCTTCACACCCGACTTGGCGTTTGCCGAAGCGAAGTCGTCGGAAGTCTTCCCACGCACCCACTTCCACGCCTGTCCGTTGACCGCGTAGGTCTCGACGAAGGCGAAGGTGCCGCACTCGCCGTGGCGCTGGTTGCCCTCACCGGACATCAGCGGGCAGAGCTCCACCGTGTGGTGGAAGCCGCCGTGCTCGCCGAACGCGCCGCCCCTGATGCCGTTGGCGTACTTGTCGGTGTACGCGGCCAGCTCGTCGCTGTGCCCGTTCTTATCCAGCAGGTGGACGGTGTTGGCGACGCGATCGCCGTCTTCGTCCCTGGCCGTGGGGTGGTAGTCGGCTTCGTCCGCGGTCACGATGACGTTGGCCGCCGCCGGCACGTTGCTGAAGGTGTACACGCCGTCGGCCGCGTCGTCGTCGATGCTGTCCGTCGCCTCGAAGTTGACGGCGCGTCCGTTGCTGGCAATGTGCTCGATGTCGACATCGATGAAGCCGCCCATGCGAGCGTCGCCGCCCAGGACGTTACCGGTGTAACCCATGACCTGGTCGTTCTCCTGGTGGACGTAGACCCGGAGCGTCTGGGTCGTGTACGTCACCTCGAGCATGCCGGCGTCCGTGGACGTGCCGGACAGCGAGAGACCGTCGTGGGTGTGCGACAGCGTGGTGCTCGTGTACTTCTC
>JAPOOQ010000634.1 GCA_026713345.1 Gemmatimonadota bacterium
GGCCGGAACGACATCTGGACGGTCTCCAGCCACCCCGCGGCGCTGAACCGTACCGAGCACCGGCACCGGCTCTTCATCAACACCGGGGACGCCAACTTCGGCGAGTCGCCGGACCTCTCCCTGCAACAGGCCGGGGAGCGAATCATCCTCGCACCCGGGGACTACAACGCCGATGGACGCACGGATCTGTTCGTGGGCAGTCACTCGGTGCCGGGCAGCGGTCACGCCACCGGAAGCCGCCTGCTCCGGAACGATGGCGGAACGTTCGTGGACTTGACCGGTGAGACGGCACCCGCGCTGGCCCGGCTCACGACCGTGACCGACGCCGCGTGGGCGGACATCGATGGCACCGGGACCCTCGACCTGCTCGTCGCCGGCGAGTGGATGGCTCCGACGCTGCTCCTCAACGATGACGGCCGACTCGCCGACGCCACCGCCGGCTCCGGGCTCGAAGACCTCACCGGGTGGTGGCAAACACTCGCCGTTGCGGACTTCGATCGCGACGGCGATCCGGATGTCATCGCCGGCAATCTGGGCCTCAACCACCCCCTCCACCCGTCACCCGACGTGCCTTTCGAGCTGTACGTCGGCGATTTCGACCGCGACGGGCAGGAAGAGAGCATCCCCGCCTATCACGTGGCAGGTGCGCTGTACCCCTGGTTCGGCCGGGACCGCATGGCATCCATGCTTCCGTGGGTCTCGGAGCGTTACCCCACTCTGGACGCATTTGCGCGCGCCACGCTGAGCGAGGTTCTGAACCCGGTGGGGGTACGCGGTGCACGGCGGTTCGATGTTCGCACCCTCAACACGACCTACCTGCAGAACGTGGGTGCCGGCCAGTTCGAGCCCCGCCCCCTTCCCCGCGCCGCGCAGGTCTCGGTTGCAGCGGGCGTGGTCCCCACCGACTTCGACGGTGACGGCAACATCGACCTGGTGATCGCCGGCAACCTGCACCTCTTCGACCACAGCGTTCCCCGGCTCGATGGCGGGGTCGGCCTCTACCTGCGGGGCGACGGAGCGGGCGGATTCGTGGCCGTGCAGCCGGCCGCGAGCGGCCTCTGGCTGGAGGGAGAGGTGCGCGAACTCATGATGCTGCGCGTCGGCCCGGGCGGGCATCCGGCTCTCATCGCCGCCGTGGCCGGGGGGGAAGCGCTACTCGTGCGCTCCTACCGGTCCGCTACCGCCGGATGATCTCGATGACCCCCCGGGGATTCCCCATCCCGAAGCGGGCCCCGGCCTCGCCGGCCGGCCAGTAGCGGAGTTCCGCGACATCGGTGATGTACACCTCCCTGAGGTAATCCAGGTCACCCATACGCGTGCCGTTCATGTACACGTTGGGGCGCGCCTCGGCCGCATCCGTCAACGAGACAGGCCCGCGTCCCCTCAGCCATTCCGGCCTGAGCAGCTCAAGGGCCTCGTACACCATCTGGCTGTTGGTGGCGTTAAGCTCGTCAGCGCCCAGCCGGTTCCGATCCGCAGAGGTGGTGCCCGCAGGGGTCATCGCGCACCCTGCCACCGAGGCCACCACAACGGTGGAGATCGCACAGAAGAGAAGAGACCGGATCTTCATGGTGTTCACCTTTTCAAGGCATTCGCCCGATGGGTATGCGGACTAGCGTCATGCCCGCAGGTGGCGGATTCTCGCGGTCGTCCCCCGGGGGCCGGTTCGGATCCTCCTGAAGAAAGATCTGGTCCACCAGCAACGCAAACACGAGCGCGGCTCCGCCCAGCGCTACGGCAGTGCGCTGGGGCGACAGCTCCCGCAGGTGGAAGTCCTGCACCTCGCTTGCCGGAAACACGATGGTCTCGCGCACGTCCGCGAATTGAGTACCGGCGTACTTCCTGCCCAGCCAGACGATCACCGCGACCGAATCCGCCGATCGCGGCTGGACATCCGCGTCCAGTTCGGTTGCAATCCTCCCCAGGTGCCGGGCGGCCCGCACCGCCCCCTCGTCGTTGAGCCGCACCCTTACGTCCTCACCCGCCGCCGCGCGCTCTAGGTCGACGTTGACGTACCTCACGCACGCCGACGAAGAAAGGCAGGCGAGCATAAGCACCCCCACGCCCGCCAGTGGCAGGACCCGGCGAGCCGCCTTGCCGATTCCGCAGCAGTCGTGCGTCGTGCCGCCCGGAACCGGGCCCCGGCGACGCTGGGTGCCCGCGTCCCCGGGGCCCGGCCCCAGGGGGTTCACCTCGGTTCCGCCCGCTACCCGCGCCCGTGGGCAGCCGCCCCAC
>JAPOOQ010000635.1 GCA_026713345.1 Gemmatimonadota bacterium
GAAGCCTCCGCGGACGAGGATCCGGAGGAGTAGCAACCCGTGGCGGAGGGCCGCCTTCATCCTCCGTATCTTGTCGTTGGCCACCTCAACAAGGCCCACGGAACGAAGGGGGAGTTGTTCGTGTGGCCGCTTACCGACTACCCGGAAAGCCACTTCGTCCCCGGGGCGGTTCATTTTCCGGGCGACGAGTCCGCCGAGAAGCCATCCAATTCGGTGCCGCCGCTCACGATCGAGTCGGTGCGGCCGTTCCGGAAGGGCTTCCTGGCAAAGTTCGAGGGGATCGAGGACCGCACGGCGGCCGACGAGCTGCGCGGCCACTACCTGCTGCGGCCCTTCGATGCCATCGACCAGCTCGACGAAGGCGAGATCTTTTACCACGAACTCCTGGGCGCCACGGTGGTGACGGTGGACGGCGCCCTCGTGGGTGAGGTGCGGGAGGTCTTTCCGGTCCGGCCCGCCGACCTTCTGCAGGTGATCGGCCCGCGGGGAGAGGTGATGATTCCCTTTATCGACCAGGTGGTCGTCGAGTTCGAGCGCGAGGGGCACCGCGTCGTGATCGACCCTCCGGAGGGGCTGCTGCCGTGATCCGCATCAACATCGTGACGATCTTCCCCGGTTTCTTCACCGCGCCGCTGGAGGGGAGCATCCCCGGCCGGGCGGCGAAGGCGGGACTGGTGGACTACCGCGTGACCGACCTGCGGGACTACACCCACGACCGGCACAGGACCGTGGACGACGAACCGTACGGGGGCGGAGCCGGGATGGTGATGAAGCCGGAGCCGTTCTTCGAGGCCATCGACGATCTGCAGCCGGCCGGACCGATTGTGCTGCTTTCGGCGCGCGGCGGCCGGTTCCGGCACGACGACGCGGTGCGTCTCTCGCTGGAAAGGGAGGTCACCCTGCTATGCGGTCACTACAAGGACGTCGACCAGAGGGTCGCGGACCACCTGGCGACGGAGGAACTCTCGATCGGCGACTTCATCGTCTCGGGTGGCGAGATCGGTGCCCTGGCGGTCACCGATGCGGTGGTGCGGCTCTTGCCGGGTGCGCTCGGCGACCACGAATCGGCCTCGTCCGACTCCTTCTACGACGGGGACACGATCTCGGCTCCTTCCTACACCCGCCCAGCCGAGTACCGCGGCCTGCAGGTGCCGCCCGTGCTGCGCAGCGGCGATCACCGGCGGATCGAGGCCTGGCGGCACGCCGAGTCGGAGCGTTTGACTCGGCTCCGGAAGGCGGGCGGGTAGCGGCCCTTCCAATCGGCACCCGGCGTGTCTATCTTTCCAGGCTGCCTATCGCACGATTTCAATCTGGTAACAGCCTCATCGATGGAGCACCGGCCATGGCGGATGTCCTCCACCAACTCGATATGGAACACGCCCGGGACGATCTGCCCGATTTCGCACCCGGCGACACGATCAAGGTCCTCTACCGCGTCCGCGAGGGTCAGAAGGAGCGGATCCAGGTCTTCCAGGGCGTATGTCTTGGACGGCGGGGATCGGGCATGGGCGAGACCTTCACCGTGCGCAAGCTCTCCGGGGGGATCGGGGTGGAGAGGGTCTTCCCGGTCAATGCACCCACGGTCGGCGGAATCGAGATCGTGCGGCGCGGCCGTGTACGCAGGGCCAAGCTGTACTACCTGAGGGGCCTGCGCGGGAAAGCCGCCCGAATCAAGGAAAAGCGGACGTCCCGGCCGAACTAGCCGTCCGTTGGGTGACGGGTTGCTGACTGCCGCGGGACGCGGATCGGGTCCCGGCGTTGCCGAAGAGGTCCTGTCCCGCACCGCCGGGTCGGACGATCCGTTGCGCTACGAGCGTCGCTTCTGGGATCGCGGCGCAACTCATGTGGCAGGCGTGGATGAGGTTGGCCGGGGGCCGCTTGCGGGACCGGTCGTGGCCGCGGCTGTCATACTGGAACCGGGCGTTGCCGTGGACGGTGCGACCGACTCCAAGGCGCTGACGCCCGCCGCCCGCCGCGAGATCGCCGCCGAAATCCGTAACCGTGCGGTCGCGGTGGCGCTAGGGGCCGCCTCGGTCCGTGAGATCGACCGATTCAACATTCTGCGCGCGACCGCCCGCGCGATGACCCGCGCGCTCGACCAGCTGGCCGTGCGGCCGGACCACGTGGTCTTGGACGGGCTTCCGGTTCGCGACCTGGCGTGGGAGCACGACGCGGTGATCGGGGGTGACGGACTGGTCCATTCGGTCGCTTGCGCCTCGATCGTGGCCAAGGTGTGCCGCGACCGCCTCATGACTCGTCTCGCGCGCCGCTACCCCGACTACGGTTGGCAGCAGAATATGGGTTACGCCACCAGGCGCCATCGGGAAGCCGTGCAGGAGGTGGGGCTGACCCCGCATCACCGCACCACCTTCGGGTTGTTGCAGCTGGAGCTGCCGTTCGGGGACTCCGCCCAGGCCGAGTAGGCGGAGGCGTGCCCCCGGCTGTGGCCCCGCGTTAGCTTTTTCTTGAGCCGGTAGCTCAGTTGGTAGAGCAACGGACTTTTAATCCGTAGGTCCTGGGTTCGATCCCCAGCCGGCTCA
>JAPOOQ010000636.1 GCA_026713345.1 Gemmatimonadota bacterium
CCGGATGGAATCGAAGGACGCAAGATCGGCGACGATCACGCGGTGTTCGTGGGGAGGCCCGGGCGGCGCGAGTTCGCCGAGGGCCTGGCAGCCACGGTCTCCGTCGCGGCAGAGCAGGATCAGCGGGTGGCCCGCGGCCGCGAGGTTTTTTGCCGCGGCCAGTCCGATTCCGCGGTTGGCGCCGGTGATGATGATGGTGTTCATGGAGGGGTGGGGGTTCGAGTCCATGGTGTGCCGGACCGCGGAAGCGACCGACCCGGTATCCTAACATGCTAGCTTTCGTGGCACTTGCGATGAAGTTCCGTGAGGTCTTGTGCGTCAAACCATACTCCGGGCTACAGACATGGCACTCTCCGAAGCGAACCCCACCGCGCGCGCCTTCATCGGAGTCGAGCCATTCGACGCGTCCTACGGAGCCGGCTTTCGCGCGGGCGAAGAGGAAGAACACACCGTTGAATGCCGGGTCGTGGAGGACGGGGGACGCTTCCGCATTCACCGGCCTCCGGACGCGGGCCCCCCGGCACGCCTCTGCTTCGTGGACGGGGTACGCCGCACCGAGGCTCACCTGACGCGCACGAATTCGGAGGGCGAGACGATTACGGGGCTCGCGGGGGCGTGGGGAGCGGGGGCGGTCCTGATCGACAGGGACGGGCCGGCGGAGATCGGCCATGTGGAGGTCGGGCGGGCGGTCATCTTTTCCGGCGGGGAGCGGGTGGGGCTGCGCCCGCACGCCGGGGGATGGCGCTGGACGTCCCTTGCGGTCGAGAGCGAAGAGCCCCACGCGGCGTCGCAACACCTCCAGCGCCTCATGCGGGATACCGAGGCCGAGATTGCCGACCGGCTGTTCGCGGAAGGCTGGATGGTCGTGTTCGACGGACCGCTTCACGGCATTCGTCTCAGCAGCGCAGTGCCCGTAGTGGGGTACGTGAAGACCCACCACCGGCGCACTCTTGCAGTCGAGCACTGGCAGGCCGTGCCGCGCCTCGCCGTCGGAGAACGGACGAGCCTCTTCGCCATGAAGGGCGAACGGTACGCGTGCTACATCCGCGTGGGCGACCCGGGGCCGTGGGCGGGTCCCTGGGCGGGGATCGCGCGCCTGGAGGTGCCCGCGAGCTCGGGGAGCGGCCAGGCCGTCGCCACGGTGGACCGGGCCGCTCGCTGGCTCCCCGTTTTCGCGTCGGCGCCACACCGCGACGCCCGTGCGCCGGTCAATCTGGCCCCCGTCGCGCGGCTCGAACAGCACCTTCACCACCTGCTCGGCGACTCGCGGCTGGCTTTGCGTGCCGTTCGGGAAGCCGTCATGCAACTCAACCGGGATGAGGAGGCCGCGTGAGCGACCAGGACGGAAACCCCCTGCCGAACCCCCGGATCGGGCTGGTGGACGGCTCGCACGACAGCAATTCGCGCGACTTCCAGGTGGTCCTCGACCCCGACGCGAGTGTCCAGCTGGACCAGCTCGTCGCCGTCCGCAACGAACTTCCCGACGGGACGAGAGTCACCCACTACGGAATCGTCACCGAGTTGCGCAGCCGATTCGAGGGCGCCGATCTGCCTTCCGACACGGCCCGGGTTGTCGATCGCGTCATTCCCGCAGAGCATGTGCGTCTCGCCGAAGTGAGGGTGCTGCGCGTCGTGCCCGAACTCTTCGTAGCGCCGAACGCCGGCTCCGTGGCCATGCGTGCCGTGGGCGCGGACCGCACGATCGCCCTGTTCGAGGACGAGATGAAGCGCGGCAAGCTCCCGGCCGGGCTGGACATGGGAGGCGAACCCGTCTACGCCGACATGCGCTTCGTCGACGGCCGCTCCGGGGGACACTTCTCCATCTCGGGGATCTCGGGCGTGGCGACCAAGACTTCGTACGCGCTGTACATCCTCTACCAGCTGCTCGAGACCGAGGGCGGCATGGCGCTGCTCGGAGGCCGCGCCGAACGCGAGAACGTGCGTGCGCTCGTCTTCAACACCAAGGGCGAGGACCTGCTCCACCTCGATCGCCCGAACTCGGAGTTCCCGGGCAGGCCGGGCGTCCGCACACAGTGGCGCGCCCTCGGCGTCGGCGATCCCGGTCCCTTCCGTTCGGTGCGGCTGTACGCCCCCCGGCGACCCGGCGTCTCGGGGACGGTGCCCGGCGTCAAGTCCCGCGACACCGGCGACGTACACGCCTACGGATGGACACCTGAGCAGTTCATTCGGGACCAACTCCTCCAGTTCTGTTTCACCTCCGAGGACGACCGCTCGACCCAGGTAGGCTTCATCGAACAGCAGTTCCGCATTCAGCTCCTACGGCACCTTCGCCGCCTCGAGGGAGGAGAGTCGGGCGCGGTCGTGATCCTGCCGACCGTCCCCGAGGACACCAGCTTCGACCCGGACCGGCTCGCGGCGAGGGAACCCGAGTCGGTGCGCGCGGGCGCCGGCCACGTGATCGAGGACTTCGGGGACTTCGTCGACTTCACCGAGAAGATGGCCAACCGGGACGACGAAGAGGCTCTCAAGGCCTGGTTCGGACGCACCCAGTCGGGCACCCGCCAGGCCTACCTGCGACGGTTGCTGCGGCTGCGCAAGCACATCGGGCCGCTGATCGGTTGCGGGCTCAGGCCCGTGTCGTCCGAGAACGCCCGGCTGCACGTGGTCGACATCTCCACCCTGCACGACGACGCACAGCGCTTCGTGGTTGGCTCGCTGCTGGACGGCGTGTGGCGCGAGAAGCAGGGGACGGGGCGCGTTCCACTCCGCTTCGTGGTCCTGGACGAGCTCAACAAGTACGCGCCCGCGAAGGGGTACTCGCCACTGCGGGAGCTGCTGGTGGATATCGCCGAGCGCGGGCGTTCTCTGGGTGTACTCCTGGTGGGCGCGCAGCAGGCCGCTTCGGCGGTCGCTCCGGCGCTCCCCCGCAACGCGTCAATCAAGGTGGCCGGGCGGCTCGACGCGAACGAGGCCGACGCCTACCGCTTCCTGTCTTCCGCGCTCCGCCAGCGTGCGTCGCGCTTCATGCCCGGGACCATGGTGCTGTCCCAGCCGATCGTGCCCGAGCCGATTCCCCTGCGCTTCCCCTTCCCGCCCTACGCCACCAACCCGGACGAGGCCGAGGCCGACGAGGTGCGCGACAGGGAGCGGACGGACACGATCATGGCGAATCTGGGCGCGATGGCGGGGGCGAAGGTGGAGCTGTAGGGGGACGAACATTGAAACTCATTCACACCGCCGACTGGCATCTCGGCGCCAGGCTGGGACGCCACGACAGAATACAGGACCACCAGACGGCGCTACGTGCGCTCCTGGACGTGGCCGCCGCCGAGCGCCCCGACCTCATCATCCACGCGGGCGACCTCTTCGACGCCTACCGGCCCCCCTACCCTGCGCTGCGCCTCGGGGTCACCGCCCTGCAGCGGCTGGCGCAGATCGCGCCGACCGTGGTGATCTGCGGCAATCACGACTCGGGCGCCCTCTTCGATGTCCTCGACGACATGGCCGGCATGGTCTCGCCCCGGCGCCTCCGGTTCGTCACCTCACCGCGCGTCCTGGAGTTCGACGAACTCGCGGAGGCCCCCGTCGCGCTGGCGTGCGTCCCCTTCATCCCCCCCGGCGCGATCACCGACTACGCCACCGGCGACGCGTCGCGCTTCGAGGGCGACTACGCGGACGGCATCCGCACCCTTAACGACCAAGTGATCTCCCGCGCCCGCGAGGTAGCGGGCCCGCAAGGCATCGTCCTCTACACCGCCCACCTGCACGTCGACGGGGCGCGTCCCGGCAACTCCGAGCGGCGGTTCACCGTCGGCGAGGACCACGCCACGCACACAAAGGGCCTGCACCGAGCACTCTACTGCGCCTTCGGGCACATCCACGACCCGCAACAGCTTCCGGGAAGCGCGCGCGGCCGGTATGCCGGGTCGCTCAACCCGCTGGACTACGGCGAGAGCAACCAGAGCAAGCACGCGGTGGTAGTCACGATCGGCGACGATGTCCAGGTCGGCGAACGGGAACTGCCTCCGGGGAGGCCATTGGAGAGCTTCGCCGGAACGCTTCAGGAACTGGAGGCGCGAGCGGCGAACGGGGCGCTCGACGGCTGCTTCCTCAAGGCCGTCGTCAGGTCCGATGACCCGATTCCCGAACTGGCGGACCGAGTGGCCGAGTGGTCGCCGGCGTGCGTGATATTCAACCTGGTCAACGAGGTGGCCAACCGGCCCGTCAAGGCGATCTCCGGGACCGACGACGGCGAGGAGCCCTCCATTGAGGATCTCTTCCTCGAGTGGCGGAGCACGGCGGCGACGGGCAGGGCTACGAAGGCGCCCCGTGACACGGTGCTGGCACTCTTTCGCGAGGCCGTGGCCGGATCGGGGGGCGAAGAGGGGACGGACTTCGGGTTGACCCGGCTCACGGCGCGAGCCGAGGGAGTCCTGGCTGCACTGCGCGGGGGATTGGGCCTCCCAAGGGACGACTGACCGGATGCGACCGCTTCGAATCACCATCGAGGGACTGCGTTCCTTCCGGGCCGAGGTCGGGATCGACTTCGGCGGCCGCACCCAGATCGCGGTGATCGGCGACACCGGCGCCGGGAAGTCCTCGATCCTCGAAGCGATGACCTATGCGCTCTACGGGCAGACCTCGCTCGGGAGCGGATCCAAGCAGGAGCTGATGAACGCCACGTCCGACGTGATGCGCGTGGTGCTGCGCTTCCAGGTGGCAGGCGAGGAGTGGGAAGTCACCAGGGTGGACCGGCGCGCGGGTGGAGGAGGACTCCGCCCTGCCCAGGCACAGCTGGTGCGCTACGGGCCCGGCGGCGAGACAATTGACAAGGTCGAGCAGGTCAGGCCCGTCAACGAACGGGTGCAGGGGCTGATCGGGCTCGACAGCGACGCCTTTCTCCGCACCGTGATCCTGCCGCAGGGGCGCTTCGCCCGCCTTCTGGTCGAGGACGCACCCTCCGCCCGCACCGAAATCCTGCGCCAGGTGTGGCGCACCCACGATCTGGAGGCGGCGGGAGAGGTGGCGAAGCAGAGGCTGGGCCAGGCTGGAACGCTGGCGGCGCGGCTTCTGGACGAGGAGCAGCGCCATCCCGACGATCCCGAAGAGCACCTGGCGCGGCTGACCTCCGAGGCCGACAAGGCGAGTCGCCGGGCGGATACGCTGGCCGATCTCCGAGACCGGTGCATGCGGGCCCGGGAAACCGTCCGTCGCTCCGAGGCGACGATCGTAGCGGCCCGGCACGCAGGCGAACGCGTGACCCCGTCAGCGATGGACGAACTGGCCGATAAGCTGGCGCCCGTGGAGAGTGCGCAGCACCGGATGGAGGCCGAAGCGAAAGAGCTGGAGGGGCGGGAGACCAGCCTGAAGCGGGACCTGAAGCGCATCCCGACCGACGACGGCCCCGACGATCGCGGGGTCGCGCGCGCCCTGGCCGCACTGGACGCGCTCCCGGATGAAGTGGCGAAGGCAGTGGGTGCGGCCGAGGCGCTACGCGGGGCGATTTCCGGCGAGGCCAAGGCAGCGAAGGAGGATGTCCAGGTGCGGCAAGCCCTCGATTCGGCAAAGGGTCGGTTGGCCCGGCACGAGGCGCTGGAGCCGCCCCTCTCGGAAGCCGTCGGCTCCGCACGTGAGCTCGTGATCAAGGCCGAGCGCTGGTATGAGAAGTGCAGCGACCTTCGTGAGCGCATCCGCTCGACGGAGGACGGGTTGGCCAGGCGCGACGAAGAGATGATCGATGTGATTGCACGGCTCGCGACGGCGCAGGATGATCTGCAGGGGGCGCAGGAGCTCCTGCAACGCGCCGAGCAGGAGCTGAATGAGGCGCGGCGCACCAACGCGGCCGCCGCCGCGGCCCACGGCCTCTGTCCGGGCGACGAGTGTCCCGTTTGCCGGGGCGATATTCCAGAGGGCTGGACCCCGCCGCGCGACACCGGTCTGGATGCGGCCCGCGAGGCACACAATGCGGCGAGGTCACAAGCCGACGTGACGGGCAGGGTGGTGGCCGATCTCAAGGCGCAACAGAAGTCCGCCCGGCAGGGGACCGCATGTGTCAAGGAGGAACTGGACGCCCTCCGATCCGAGATCGCCGGCGCACTCGGCCACCTTCGCGGCGCCGCCGGGCTGGACGACGCTTTTCCGCTCGCACAGGACGCGCCACTGCCGGACCGGGACCAGGTCGTCGCCCCGGCTGGACAGCGTCTCCGCGAGGCCGAGGCGAAGCTGAGCGATCACCGCGCCGAGGCCGAGGAGCTGCGCAAGGCGCAAACAAGTGCCCAGGTGGAGGCGACCTCGGCCCGGCAGACACTCGAGCACGCACGGGATGCCATCACCAGAACCCGCAACACCGCCGCCGAGACCCTCGACGCTCTCAACCAGCGCATCCGATCCATCCCCCAACCCTTCCGCCCCCAGCTCATCCTCCCCGCCGACCCCGTGGAGCTGCAGACGGTCGACGCGACCCCCGTCGACCGCGCCTCCTACGCGGCACGGGAACGCGAGGAGATCCTTCAGCAGCGCGAGCAGAAGCGGACGCGCCTTCGCACCGAAATCGACGACACGCAAACCGCGCTGAAACACCTCGAACAGACCCGCAAAACCCAGGTCGACATTCCCCTGCAAGCCCTGGTGCGTGCGCTGGCCAACCACCGAACCGCTCTTGCAGACGCCGTTCGCGAGTTGGCTGCCGACATCGCGGTCCCAGCTGCCGTCCACTACCCGGTGGACGCGGAGACGCTCGGGGAGGGAGCGGGCCGACTCCGCGAAGCGATGGCCGAGGTGGTGGCCCTGGCAACGAAGCTTCGCGGCCGCGCTCTCGCCGCCGCCGAGGAAGCCCACGGCGAAGCCCGCAAGATCGCCGGACAGCTCGACCCTCCCGCCGATCCAACCGACCTCGACGCCCTGGTCCAATCCACCGCCGAATCCGCCGACGCCGCGCGCTACAAGGCCTTGGACGCGAAGCGGGCCCGCGACGCATTCACCGCGATCCTCGACGACCTCCTGGAGCTCCGGCAGACTGCCGACGAGGTTTCCGCTCTGGAGCTCGCTCTGGGCGATCTCGACGCCACACTCAAGCCGGGCGCGTTCCTCAAGTGGCTCACGCTGCGGCGTTCGCGGGACCTGCTGGTGTACGCTTCCAGGATGCTGAAAGAAATGACCACGGGCCGCTACAGTTTCGCCGACCCGGGCGACCTGGAGGAGCAGCAGTGGCTGGTCGTCGACAACGACTCGGGACAGGCACGCTCCCCTGCCAGCCTATCCGGCGGGGAACAGTTCATCGGGTCGCTGTCGCTCGCGCTGGGGATGGTTGAGATGATGGCCCGGAGCGGCGGCCGCCTCGAATCGCTCTTCCTCGACGAGGGCTTCGGGTCGCTGGACCGCAACAACCTCGATTCGGCCATCGAGGCGCTCTCGATGGTGGCCGGAACGGGCCGAATGGTGGGCGTGATCTCCCACGTTGGCGCCGTCGCCGAGCAGATCGACGACGTGCTCGCCGTGACGCGGAGTGCGACGGGTAGCCAGGTGACGTGGCTCTCCCGCTCCCAGCGACAGGAGCTCGCACGCTCCGACGCGGGGCTGGAGGGAGCCTCGGCGCTGGCGGGGTTGCTGGAGTAGCCGGGTTCGACGTTATTCATAACATCAGCGGACATGTCGTGGGGGCACGCCGGCGGTTGGCGGGCTCGGCTCCCGCGCCTTTCGGGCACACCCCGGAGGAACCGATGAAACTGAACTTTACAGATAGAGCCCGCGACATGGTCGTGTCCTTCATGGACATGGACGAGGACGGGCTGCAGGCGCTCAGGGTCGCGGTGGACGGCAGTCCCTTCGCGCCCCGCTACGAACTCACGCTGGTGGAGGCGGAGACCCGCGCGGCCACCGATGTCGAGGTCGACACCGGCCCCTTCACGGTGCTGGTGGACGAGGGGAGCGTGAAGCGGCTCGACGGCGCCACCGTCGACTACCTCGAGACCATCCAGGAGAGCGGCTTCCAGATCGTCCCGGATCCTGACGCCGTGGCGGAGTCGATGAACGAGATCGGTCCGACCGGCGAGTTGTTCGAGCGTGTGCGCCATGTGCTCGACACCGAGATCAACCCGGCGGTGGCGTCGCATGGAGGCGCGATCAACCTGGTGGACGTGCAGGGGACGGAGATCTTCATCGAGATGACCGGCGGATGCCAGGGGTGCGCCATGTCGCGGATGACGTTGCGCCAGGGCGTGGAGCGCATGGTGTCGCAGGCGGTGCCCGAAGTGACCGCGATTCACGACGTGACCGACCACGCCAGCGGAGACAATCCGTACTTCGCCTGAGTTGCCACCTCGAACGCTGATACGGGACGCGACGGTCGTCCTGCCCGGAGAGGACGCGCGCACCAGCGTGCTCCTGGAGGGCGGGCGGATCGCCGCCATCGACCCCGCACCGCACACCCGCGCCGACGAGGTGGTGGACGCGGCAGGACTGCACCTCCTCCCCGGCATCATCGACGACCAGGTCCACTTTCGCGACCCCGGCCTCACCCACAAGGAAGACCTCTGCACGGGGAGCCGGGCCTGCGCGGCGGGGGGCGTCACCTCGTTCCTGGAAATGCCCAACACGGTGCCGCAGACCGTCACGGTCGACGCGCTGGCCGGGAAGCTCGCCCTGGCGGCGCGCCGCTGCGTGGTCGACTACGGCTTCTACATGGGCGCCACGACCGACAACCTGGCTGAGCTCCAGCGCGCCGCGCGAACCCGCGGCGTCTCGACCCCCGGGATCAAGATCTTCATCGGGTCGAGCACGGGGAACATGCTCGTGGACGACCAGGAGTGCCTCGAAGGGATCTTCGCCGGGACGACCCTCCCGATCACGGCGCACTGCGAGGACGAGTCCACCGTGCGGGCCAACCTCGCGCGGCTTGAAGGCTCCGGAACGCTGACCGTCCACGACCACTCCCGCATCCGCGACCACCGCGCGGCCGTCACGGCCACCCTGCGCGCAATCGACCTCGCGGTGCGCCACAACCACCGCTTCCACGTGCTGCACGTCTCGACCGCCGAGGAGGTCGGCATCCTCGCCGCGCACCACGACCTCATCACGGCGGAGGCGTGCCCCCACCACCTCTTCCTGGACACCTCCGACTACGACCGTCTCGGAACCCTCGCGCAGATGAACCCGTCGCTCAAGACCGCCGCCGACCGGGCCGCGCTCTGGCAGGGACTCCGCGACGGCGCGATCCAGAACATCGCCACCGACCACGCGCCCCACACCCGCGAGGAGAAGGCAGCCCCCTACCCCGCTTCCCCCTCGGGCGTCCCCGCGGTGGAGATCGTGCTGCCCCTCATGCTCGACCAGGTCAACCGCGGCGCGTGCTCCCTCCAGGACATAGCCCGCTGGATGAGCGACCGCCCCGGACGCATCTGGGACATCGTCGGCAAGGGCCGCATCGCCGAGGGCTGCGACGCCGACCTGGTTCTGGTGGACCTGTCGCTCGCGCGCGAAGTGCGCAACGAGGAGCAGATCACCAAATGCGGGTGGAGCCCCTGGCACGGGACCTCCCTGCAGGGGTGGCCGTTGCGGACGTGGGTGGGCGGGCGCACGGTGTTCGCTGCGGCCGCGGGGGCAGGCGGGCCCGGACGCGTCGAAACCGACCCGGTGGGCCGAGAAATAACCTTCGATCATGCCCTTGGCGGCTACTGGGCCACGAAAACGTAAAGTAAAGATTACATTTCGTAATGTCTAAATTACATTTCTCACAACAACCCAAGCGCATCACCCGCCCCGTCGTCCTCATCATCTGCGACGGCTGGGGCGTCGGCGCCTCCGACCCCGCCGAAATCGAGCGGCAAGGCAACGCCGTGGCGATGGCCCGCACCCCGGTGCACGACCGCATGCTCGCCGAACACCCCGCCAGCCTCCTCACCACCTCCGGCGAGGCCGTCGGACTCCCCCCCGGGCTGATGGGGAACTCGGAGGTCGGGCACCTCAACCTCGGCGCAGGGCGGATCGTGCATCAGGACCTCACGCGCATCAACAACGCCATCCACGACGGGTCGTTCTTCGACCTTCCGGAACTCGCCGAACTCGCGGACACCCTCGAGCGCTCCGGCGGCAAGCTCCACCTCCTGGGCCTCTGCTCCGACGCCGGCGTCCACAGCGACATCGGCCACCTCAAGGCACTGCTCGACTGGGCGGACCGGGCGGGTTTGCCGGCGCGGATCCACGCCATCACCGACGGACGCGACGCGTCGCCCACCGCGGGGCTGGCCTGGATCCGGTGGCTGGAGGAGCGAACCGCGCGCAGTCGGGACGCCCGCATTGCAACGGTGTCGGGCCGGTACCTCGCGATGGACCGCGACAAGCGCTGGGAGCGGACGGGGCAGGCCTACCGCGTGATGGCCGAGGGGGCCGGGCCGCGGGTCGAGAATGCGTCCGGGCATGTGGCCAGGTGCTACGAAGAGGGGACGACGGACGAGTTCGTCCCGCCGGTGATGGTGGGCTCCGAGTCCGCCGCCAACCCCCGCGGCATCGATCCCAACGACGGCATCCTCTTCTTCAACTACCGCGCCGACCGGGCCCGCCAACTCACCGCCGCGCTGGCGGATGAGGATTTCCACCACTTCGACCGTCCCCGTGGCGCCTTCCCGACCTTCGTCGCGATGACCCGCTACCAGGACGACTTCCCCCACCCCGTCCTCTTCCCCCCGCGCACGCTGGACAGGGTCCTGGGCCAGGTACTCGCCGAGGCGGGCTGCACCCAGCTCCGGATGGCCGAGACCGAGAAGTACGGCCACGTCACCTACTTCTTCAACGGGGGCATCGAGGAGCCCTTCGCGGGCGAGGAGCGCCACCTCATCCAGTCGCTCGACGTCCCCACCTACGACCTCAGGCCCGAGATGAGCGCGCCGGAGCTCACCGATGCCCTGACGAAGCACATCGCCGAGGGGCGGCACGACTTCATCCTCGTCAACTACGCCAACGCCGACATGGTGGGCCACACCGGAAGCATCCCCGCGACGGTGACTGCCGTGGAAACCGTCGATGCCTGCCTGGGCCGGTTGCTGGAGGCGATCGGGCGGGCGGGCGGAGCTGCGCTCGTCACCGCCGACCACGGCAACGCGGAACGGATGCTCGACGACGAGGGGCGGCCTCACACGGCGCACACCACGCATCCGGTCCGCCTGATTCTGGTAAGGTCCGGGGGCGGGGCACTCCGCGACGGCATCCTCGCCGATGTGGCACCGACGGTGCTCGCGCTCATGGGCATCCCGCAGCCGCCCGAGATGACGGGACGGAGCCTGCTTTCGTGACGAGTCGGACCGGCCCGCGCTTGCTGCCAGCGCCGCCTGCATGATAGTGTGGGCGTTCCCCGTCCGCGGAACACGGCCGGCGTCGCGACACCCCTCAGACAATCCGACTCGCCATTGAGTGACCTCTACACGCGCATCGTCGACCGCATGACAGGAGGCCTCGGCCGCGTCATTTCGTGGATGGCGTTCCTGATGGTGGCCATCGGCGCCTTCAACGCGATCGCGCGATACGTCGGCCGCTTCATCGGCATCAACCTCAGCTCCAACCTGTATCTGGAGCTCCAGTGGTACCTCTTCTCACTGATCTTCCTCCTCGGGGCCGGGTACGCGCTGAAGGAGAACGCCCACGTGCGGGTCGACGTGATCTACGGTCGGCTCCAGGCGCGGTCGCGGTCGCTCATCAACGTGATCGGCTCGGTACTGATGATGATCCCGTTTTGCCTCTTCGTGCTGTGGGTGTCGTGGCCGTCGATCCGCAACTCGTGGGTGGTGCGCGAAGGGTCGCCCGACCCCAGCGGACTGCCGCGCTATCCGCTGAAGGCGGTGATCATCGTGGCCTTCGTGCTGCTGCTTGCCCAGGGAGTGGCCGAGCTGATCAAGGATATCAGGGTGCTGAGGAGTGGCGGGGACGAGGACACGGAAGCCGATGACGCGCATGCCGGGATCAAGCTCTGATGGAAGCGAACATCCTCGCCCCCCTGATGTTCGTGGTGGTCTTCGCCATCATCTTCAGCGGCTATCCCGTCGCCTTCGCGCTGGGGGGCGCCTCGCTGCTTTTCGCCTTCATCGGCGTCGAGCTGGGACTCTTCGACTGGAACCTGCTCTACGCCATGCCGGAGCGGATCTTCGGGGTGATGTCGAACCAGGTCCTGCTGGCTGTGCCGTTCTTCATCTTCATGGGGCTGGTGCTGGAGAAGGCGAAGCTGGCGGAGGATCTGCTCACCACGATCGGCACGCTCTTCGGTCACCTGCGCGGCGGGCTGGCGCTGGGGGTGGTTCTGGTCGGGGCGATGCTGGCTGCGGCGACCGGCGTGGTAGGCGCGTCGGTGGTGGCGATGGGGAGCATCTCGCTTCCCGTCATGCTGCGCTACAAGTACTCGGCGCGGCTCTCGTCGGGGGTCATCCTGGCTTCCGGGACGCTGGGACAGATCATCCCGCCGAGCATCGTACTGGTGGTCCTGGCCGACCAGCTCGGCATCGCGGTGGGCGACCTCTTCATCGGCGGGCTCGTTCCGGGCCTCATGCTGGCGGCGATGTACGCCCTCTACGTGGTGGGCGTCTCGATCGTGAAGCCCGAAGCCGCGCCGGCGCTACCCGCGGAGATGACCGACATTTCCGCCAGGGTGCTCTTCCAGCGTGTGGTCGTGGTCATGTTCCCGCCTCTCGCTCTCATCCTGATCGTGCTGGGGTCGATCTTCGCCGGGATCGCGACCCCCACCGAAGCCGGCGCCATCGGATCGGTGGGCGCGATCGGCCTCGCCGCGGCCCGGCGCCGCATGTCCTGGAACGTCCTGAGCGAGGCCTGTGTCGGCACCACCAAGCTGACCACCATGGTGATGTTCCTGCTGATCGGCTCGACCGCCTTCGCGCTCGTCTTCCGCGGCCTCTACGGCGACATCTGGATCGAGGACCTGCTGACCGGCCTGCCCGGCGGGAAGCTCGGCCTCCTCCTGGTCGCCAACCTGACAATCTTCATCCTCGGCTTCTTCCTCGACTTCTTCGAGATCGCCTTCATCATCATCCCGCTGCTCGCCCCCGCGGCGGCGCTGCTCGGGATCGACCTCGTGTGGTTCGGCGTCATGATCGGAATGAACCTGCAGACTTCGTTCCTGACGCCGCCCTTCGGCTTCGCTCTGTTCTACCTGAGGGGCGTGGCGCCACCGGAGGTGAAGACCACAGACCTCTACCGTGCGGTGATCCCGTTCATTGTCATCCAGCTGATCGGACTGCTGCTGATCATCCAGTGGCCCGCGCTGGTGACGGGGCTGTTGGGGTAGCGCTACTCGACCGCATCCCCCAGCCCGCGTCCCGGATCCAGCACCCGCAGGAAATCCCCGACCGGCAGGCACAGCACGCCTCTCCGCAAAAGCCGGTACTTACCACGGTAGAGCAGAACCCGTCGCGCCTCCGGGTATTCGTCGCCGAAGGCGCTCAGCCCGCGCAGGTCCGCGGGGCGGATACGGTCCGCATTCATGATGTCGAAGGCCCAGATGCCCGACGTCCCGTAAAGCACGAAGTCCACCTCGGCCCCGCCCCGCGTGCGCCAGTAGTACAGTTTCGCGTCGCTTTCCCGGTACGCCAGCCAGGCGCGCAGATGCTGAGCGAGCAGTCCCTCCAGCGCCGCGCCGCCGATCTCGTCGGGCCGGTCGAGAGGGCCGGAGGGCCGCAAACTGCGGAAGACACCGCAGTCGAAGTAGAAGAACCGGGGATGGGACACGAGACGACGCTTGGCCCGCCGCGTGAAGACGGGCAGCCGGAATGCCAGCAGGAGGTCTTCGAGCAGTTCAATGTAGCCCGCGACCGTGCTCCGGCTCGTTTCGCATTCACGCGCGACCTCGCTGACGTTCAGCGTTGCCGCGTGCGAGAAGGCGGCCGCCTCGAGAAACCGTGAGAAGCTGCCGACATCCCGAGCCAGCCCCTCGGCCCGGACCTCCTGCTCAACATAGAGCGATGCGTAGGCGGCCAGTGCCGACTTCGGATCGTCCGCGTCCACCACGGTAGGGACCGTCCCGAGGTTCAGGCTCGTGTCGAGATCGAAACGGGTCCCCATCTCTCGCGCCATGAAGGGGTGCATGGTGTGCAGAGCGGCACGGCCCGCGAGCAGGTTCACCCCTCCGCGCCGAAGCTTGCGCGCGCTTGATCCGGTCAGGATGAAACGGTGCCCGCGCCCCGACTGCATGAGGCTGTGCACGACGTTCAGGAGTTCCGGGACACGCTGGATCTCGTCGATCACAACGTCGCTCCCCGTCGGCGCACCGCGCACCCGTTCGGCCAGGCGCTCCGGGCGGGCGCTCAGTCGCCGGTACTCTTCGGACTTGAGCAGGTCCACGACCAGCGCGCCGGGAAGCACCGAGCGCAACCAGGTGGTCTTTCCGGTCCCACGTGGACCGAAGAGGAAGAAGCTTCCTCGCGGAAGCGTGCGAAATCGCGGCAGATTCGTCATAATGACAGGCAAAATGACGACTGCATCGTTATTCTGTCAAGCGGGGGCGGCTTCCCGCGCGCGCCTACAAGTTGAAGGCGAACCCCGCGTACCTCAGCTCGGCCGTCCCGAACCAGCGATACGACGCCTCCTTGAAGTTGCGCCAGTGGTCGTAGACCTCGCGGTATTGGGCGTCGGCCGCGGCGTTCTCCTCCAGGATCTCGCCGATGGTGGTGCGCGCGGCAGCCATGATCTCGTCCGAGAAGGAGCGCAGCTGGGTACCGCCCGCGATCAGGCGCTGCAGGGCGGGCGGGTTCTTGGCGTCGTAGGTGTAGAGCATGCGACGTGCAGACGCCTGCGCGGCCACCTCCAGAACCGCCTTGTAGTCGGCGGACAGACTGTCCCACGCAGCCTGGTTGACCTCGAAGGACACGGAAGCCGATGGCTCCCACCAGCCGGGGTAGTAGTAGTAGTCGGCGGCCTGGTGCAGACCCAGCTTCTCGTCGTCGTAGGGCCCCACCCACTCGGTGGCGTCGATGGCGCCGCGCTCCAGCGCCTGGTAGATCTCGCCCCCGGCGAGGACCTGTACGGTGACTCCCATCCGGTCCATCACGTCGCCCCCCAGCCCGGGGATGCGCATCTTGAGGCCACGCAGGTCTTCCGGCGAGTTGACCTCCCTGCGGAACCACCCGCCCATCTGCGCACCCGTATTCCCGCCCGGGAAGGTGATGATGCCGAAGTCGGCGAAGACGCTGCGGACCACGTCCAGCCCGCCGCCCTCGTTGAGCCATGCGTCCTGCTGGCGCGCGGTCATCCCGAACGGGACTCCGGCGTCGAAGGCCAGCGCCTGGTTCTTGCCCGTGTAGTAGTAGCTTGTGCTCTGCCCGATCTGCACGGTGCCCTGCTGCACGGCGTCCATCACCTGCAGGCCGGGAACCAGTTCGCCCGCCGGGTAGGCTCGGATCTCGAAGCGGCCACCGGTCAGCGCGGAGGTGATCTCGCCGATCATCTCGGCGGATCCGTAGATGGTGTCGAGGCTGCGCGGGAAGCTCGACGCGCAACGCCACCGGATGCGCTGGCCGGTCTGGACGGCGGGTGCGCCGTCGAGGGTCTCGCCGCCCTCGCCGGAGTCGCTGCCGCATGCGGCCAGGAGGCCGGCGCCCGCCGCACCCGCCGCCGCGTGGCTGAGGAAGCTGCGCCGGTCGAGGGGGTCGGGGGTGGGGGCGGTCGGTGGGTGGTCGCTGAGGGTGGGGGCGGTCGGTGAGGTTTGTTTCGGAGTCTTCTTGCTCATCAGGGTGCTTCCCAGGGCTTGCGGGACTTGCCGGGCCGCCAGGCGGGCCGGAATGGGTGACGGTTTAGAGTAGCACGGGAGCGGGGCACGGGGCGAGTGGGGGGCGCCGTCCCCCTGGAGGCCGCTGCGAGTCTTGTGCTCCAGGCGAGGCCGCCCACGTGACCGCAACTAGCTCATCGTGCTATCTTGCCGCCTTCCACTCAAACCGCTTCCCCTCGTCCGCCACGAGGCCACTCCAACCAATGATCGAGGGCCGCATTCTCACCGGGGCGATCCCGCTCAACGAAGTCGCGGGTCTGCTCGGCAGCTACGGCGACTTCGTGAAGGCGGTCGTCGACGTGTCACGGCGCGTCATGGTGGTGGGTGGCGAACTGCACGCCGACGACGAGGCCATCCTACTCGACCAGGGCTCGCGGCAGGAGGACCTGTGGGGGATCAATCTCTACCCTTCCGACGACCAGGATGACTGGATCGAGTTCGATTCGATGATCAACATCCGTCCCCGCCAGGGGAACCGTTCACGGGGCGTTGAAGATCGGGCGACGCAGCAGTTGATCCGCGAAGTCGTGGGCTCGCTGGTGGTGCGGCCGTGACTTCCGCGCCTGTGAGCCTGTACCACCGCAACCTTGCCGGCGGCGGCTGGGGCAAGCTGGACCTGGTGGAACAGATGGCCAACATCGGCAGCGAGGTGGAGCGCACGATTCGAGCTCACCGGACCGGCAAGACAAACCGCTTCGAGCCGGCCTTCGACCGCGCGCTGGAACTCTTCGACCTGACCGCCACCGACGCCAGGTGGCGCGGAGGACGGCGCCGGGAGATACTGCGCGCCCGCGACGAGTTCTGCCGCCTGTTCTTCGATCCTGACGTGCCCGGGGACTCGGCCGAGGGGCTCCGCCGGTACTTCTTTCACTTTGCGCTTCTTGCCCAGGAGGCTCGCCATCGCGGGCGCCGGGATGGCGAGGCCAAACTGTAATGTGCGGATTACATTCTGTCGTGTTCGGTTGACACCAATCGGCGAAGGCGCGCCGCTCCAGGTCACCATCCAACGGGTCGCGTCATTCTGTCGGTCAGCGGACCGATCTCCGCTACCGGCAGCACCGATATCCTGTCGTCGAGAACGTATCCCTCGTCCCCCGGATAGACGACCCAAAGATGCTCCAGCCCCAGATCCTCGAGCGCCACTCGCATGGACCGGGTGGTACCGGGCGCATCGGCGAACTTGCATTCGAACCCGTACCGCTTTCCTTCGTGGAGAATGAGCAGATCGAGTTCGGCTCCGGCGTGAGTCGCCCAGTAGTATGCGTCCTGCGACTCCAGCCCGCTGAGCAGCTGTTCGACGACGAACCCTTCGAATGATGCGCCAACCTTGGGATGACCCATCAGCTGGTCCTCCGCGGGGATCCCGAGAAGCGCATGCAGGAGGCCGGTGTCGCGCACGTACACCTTCGGCGCCTTCACCTGGCGCTTCTTCAGGTTTTCGAACCACGGTGGCAGTACACGTACCATGAAGGCCCCTGCCAGGGTGTCCAGATAGCGCCGGGCGGTACCTTCGCTCGATCCCAGCGACCGGGCAAACTCGGCGGCGTTCCAGGTCTGGCCGTGGTAGTGTGCGATCATGGTCCAGAACCGCCGGAGACTCTCGGTCGGGATGTTGATGCCTAGCTGAGGGATGTCCCGCTCCAGAAACGTCCGAACGAAGTTGCGCCTCCATAGGAATGACGCCCTCGTGCCGCGGGCGAGAAACGCGCGTGGAAACCCCCCGGGCTCCCATAGCGTTCGCCATGGGTCGCTTCCCGTTTCGCCCAGGTTGAAGCCGCTCAGGTCAACGAGGCCGATCCGTCCCGCGAGCGACTCCGAAACGCCCTTCACCAGCTGGGGAGAAGCGCTGCCCAACAACAGGAAGTTCACATCGTTGCCGTCACGGTCCACGAGTACGCGCAGGGTTTCGAAGAGCGCGGGCATACGCTGAACTTCGTCAATGATCACGAGGCCACGCAGGCGGCCGAGGGTCTGCTCGGGCGCGGCGAGGCGTTGCCGGTCAATTCCGGCTTCCAGGTCGAAGTAGGTGCTGCCCGGCGCTTCGGCAGCGATTTGCCGGGCCAGCGTGGTCTTGCCACATTGGCGCGGACCGGTCAGGGCGGCACAGGGATGGACCTCGAGGGCTTCGCGAATGCGGCCGATGGGCGTAGGGCGGTCCAGGAACATGAATCAATGATAATACCTTGAACATCCGCAATGCAAGTTGGGATTTTCAAGGAATATGTCTGGTTGCAGGAGTCCTGAGCCAACCGGATTCCGTTGACACCCGACCCCACCATCCGCTACGCTGCCGCCCGTCATCCGACACACTTCAAGGCATCCGACCATGATTGAATGGCTTGGCATCGGCCACCTCTTCGAGCTTTCCCGGACGGAAGCGATCGCCGGCTTCCTGACCCCGCTGGTGATCTGCGCAGCGTTCTTCCTGGCCCAACTCGTGCTGCCGGGAAGGCGGGTTCCCGGCTACGTCGTCAATCCGGATACCGGTGAGCCCCGCAACTATCGGTTGAACGGGCTTCCGGTGTTCGCGCTCGCGCAAATCGTGTGGGCGCTCGAGCTTACCGGGATGCCGCGCGACTGGTTCTACCGGTCCACGGTCTATCAGGTGGCCGGTGGCACGATGCTGTGCCTCATCTTCGCCATCCTCGCGGTGTTCGGGCGATCGCGGGGCAGGGCGGAGCGGCCGCTCGCCGCGCTGTGGACCGGGCGCGCGCTGGAGTTGTCGTTCTTCAACGAGCGCTTCGACGTGAAGATGTTCCTGTACGTCGTGGGCGGGACGATGCTGTCGCTGAACGCCCTGTCCGGAGCCGCGTATCACCACGGGCTCTTCGGGGCGGACTCCAACCCGGGCGTCTTCCTGTACGCGGGGTTCCTGACCTTCTACGTCTTCGACTACTTCGTCTTCGAGCGCGTCCAGCTTTACACATACGACGTGATCCATGAGCGGCTGGGCTTCAAGATGATCTGGGGTGGCCTGATGGTTTACGGATGGCTTTACATTCTGCCGCTGTGGGGCATGGCCGTGTACCCGGATCCAGGTTTCTCCCCGGTGTGGAGGTACGTCTGGCTTGTCGGCTCGCCCGCGCTGTTCCTGGTCGGGTGGTGCATCACGCGCGGGGCCAACATGCAGAAATACACCTTCAAGCGGTGGCCTGATCGCAAGTTCCTCGGGCTGATCAATCCTGAGTACATCGAGGCCGGGGATCGCAAGATTCTGTGCAGCGGTCTGTGGGGTGTCGCGCGCCACTTCAACTACCTGGGCGAGGGGTTCTTTTCGCTGTCGATCGCGCTGGTGTTCGGTCACTTCGCCGTGCCCTGGGCGTGGACCTACTTCGTCTTCATCGTCGGGCTGTTCATCGCGCGTCAAAGGGATGACGACAGGCTGTGCGCCGAGAAATACGGCGCCGAGAAATGGGCGGAGTATCAGGCACGGGTGAAGTGGCGGATCATTCCCGGAATCTACTGAGCCTGGCAGACGACCCCGGCCTGCTACCCCAAATCGAACCGGTCCAGGTTCATCACCTTGTCCCACGCCGCCACGAAGTCACGCACGAACGCTTCCCCTCCGTCGTCACACGCGTAGATCTCCGCGAACGCCCGCAGCTCGGAGTTCGAACCGAAGACGAGGTCGACACTGGACCCCGTCCACGCGAGCTCGCCCGTCCCTCGATCGCGCCCCTCGAACCGGTCTTCGGATCCGGCGGACGGCCGCCACTCGATATCCCTGTCGAGCAGGTTCACGAAGAAGTCGTTGGTCAGCGTCCCCGGCCGGTCGGTGAAGACTCCGAGTTCGGACTGCCCGAAGTTGGCGCTCAGGGCGCGGAGGCCGCCAACCAGCACCGTCATCTCGGGAGCGGTCAGGGTCAGCAGGTCGGCCCGGTCTACCAGTAGCTCCGCCGCCGGCCTCCCGTTACCGTTGCCGCGAAAGTTGCGGAACCCGTCCGCCCCGGGTTCGAGCACGGCGAACGATTCCACGTCAGTCTTTTCCTCCAGCGCATCCGTGCGCCCGGGTGAGAACGGCACCTCCACGTCGTGCCCGGCTTCCCTGGCCGCCTGCTCGACGGCCGCGCACCCGCCCAGCACGATCAGGTCTGCGAGCGACACCCTCTTCCCACCCGACTGTGCACCGTTGAACTCCTCCTGGATCCCCTCCAGAACCCCGAGCACCTGCGCCAACTCGTCCGGCTCGTTGACCTCCCAGGCGTTCTGCGGCGCCAGCCGAATGCGCGCCCCGTTCGCCCCACCCCGCCTGTCGGTCCCGCGGAAGGTCGACGCCGACGCCCAGGCGGTCGAGACCAGCCGGGAGATGGACAGCCCCGAGGCGAGGATCCTCCCCTTGAGATCCGCAACGTCCCCGGCACCGATCAGCTCATGGTCGACCTCGGGCACGGGATCCTGCCACAGCTGCGGCTCGGCCGGGACCTCGGGGCCGAGATAGCGAGCGACGGGACCCATGTCGCGGTGCGTCAGCTTGTACCAGGCGCGGGCAAACGCGTCCGCCAGTTCGTCGGGGTTCTCCATGAAACGCTTCGCGATCATCGCATAGGCCGGGTCTGTCCTCAGCGAGAGATCCGTCGTCAGCATCATGGGCGCGTGCTTCTTCGACGGATCATGCGCATCCGGCACGGTGTCCACGGCGGAGGGGTCCTTCGGCGTCCACTGAGCCGCGCCCGCGGGACTCTTCACCTGCTTCCACTCGTAGCCGTGGAGGTTCTCAAGGAAGTTGTTGTCCCACTTCACCGGGTTGGTCGTCCACGCGCCCTCGATCCCGCTGGTGACGGAATCGGCGCCCTTGCCGGTCCCGTAGCTGGTCTTCCAGCCGAGGCCCTGCTCCTCCAGTTCGGCGCCCTCGGGTTCGGGACCGACATGACGGCCCACATCGGCGGCGCCGTGCGCCTTGCCGAAGGTGTGTCCGCCGACGATGAGCGCGACCGTCTCCTCGTCGTTCATCGCCATGCGGCGGAAGGTCTCGCGAATGTCCCGGGCCGCCGCGAGGGGATCCGGCTTGCCGTTCGGCCCCTCCGGATTCACATAGATCAGGCCCATCTGCACGGCCCCGAGGGGCTCGTCGAGTTCACGGTCGCCGCTGTAGCGCTCGTCCCCGAGCCAGGTGTCCTCCGTGCCCCAGTCGATGTCCTCGGGTTCCCACACGTCCTCGCGGCCTCCGCCGAAACCGAACGTCTCGAATCCCATCGACTCCAGGGCGCAGTTGCCGGCGAGGATCATCAGGTCGGCCCAGGAGATCTTGCGGCCGTACTTCTGCTTGATCGGCCAGAGCAGCCGACGCGCCTTGTCGAGGTTGGCGTTGTCGGGCCAGCTGTTGAGCGGCGCATACCGCTGGGTGCCGGCCCCACCGCCCCCGCGGCCGTCGCTGATGCGGTAGGTGCCCGCGCTGTGCCAGGCCATGCGGATGAAAAGCGGCCCGTAGTGGCCGTAGTCGGCCGGCCACCAGTCCTGCGAGGTGGTCATCAGCTCGAAGAGGTCCTGCTTCAGGGCGTTCAGGTCGAGCGACTTGAACTCCTCGGCGTAGTTGAAGCCCTCGCCCATGGGATCGGGCGCGCGCGAATGCCGGTGAAGGGCTTTCAGGTTCAGCTGGTTCGGCCACCAGTCCCTGTTGGACGTGGGCATCTGATAAATTCCCTCGGATTGGATGGATGTGGAGGCGGGTCAACGCCGGTGGTCCTGGCCGTGTGGACTCTATATGAGTGCTATCGTCGCGGCAACGGGGCGTGAAGCCGGACGGGGGGCACACCACCAGAATGTCGCGTTGAGGAAGACCAGGTTGCGGGAGCGGTCATTCCCACCGCGACGTCCAGGTCACCCGGTTGCGAGCTTGTATTCACGTACCAGCACATCGGCCGGAAGACTCAGTTCCGCAGCCAATACTCGGATCATGGCGAGGGAGAGCGGGCGGCGGCGGCGGAGGATCTCTGAGGCGTGGGACTGTGAGCCGATCAGCGCTGCCAGATCCCTTTGTCGCAATCCGCGAGCCTCCATGACATGATGGATTGCGGAAATCGGGTCTGGGGCGTCGATGCTCCACCGGTCGGCTTCGTATCTCTCGACCAGGGTTACCAATACCTCCAGCCTGTCAGACTCCGGCGTGCCCGAAGTCACGCCCATCAGGCGGTCGATCTCTGTAAGCGCCGCATCGTAGTCGGCCTCGCTTCTGATCGGCTTGATCGTCATCTTTGATTCCCTCCTACACCTCGGACGCCTTGATCCGATCGTATTCCGCGTGGGTTCCCACGAATCGCACAAAGCCGATTCGGCGCGAGTAGTCGAAACGGACAATCAATCGATACCGGTTCCCGCCAATGTTGAAGACCACCCGATCCTTACCGATGATGCTGGCATGTTGGTAGACCGCCTTGATATCCGTTGGCGACGACCAGTCGGCCTTTCGCGCCACCGAGTACCACGCCTTGAGTGGCTGCTCCGCCCTGGGCTCTTGCTCCCAGAAGGCCCGCAGCGTCCTCTTGGCGATGATCCGCATGGCCGCAAAGATAACTATCCCGATTCGGGATGGGTAGCGGTGTTCGGACGAACGCCTGTTCAGACGTGTCACGCCAGTGGACCCTCACCGCCAACCGAATCCCCATTCGGGGCCACAGATGTAAACCACACCTGACATTTGGTAATGCCGAGTTGACAACCACTCCTAGGAAGGCGCCCCCACCATGACAACCCCACCCCCCCCCCCCCCCACCCCTCCCGCCCCCCCGCTCGCCCGCGCCCTCCCGTCCGCGGGCGGCGACCCCCCGCCCCCGGCCCGCCCCGCC
>JAPOOQ010000637.1 GCA_026713345.1 Gemmatimonadota bacterium
CAGGGTGATGTCCCCCCGATCGTCCAGGGGGAAGGCCAGGACCTGATCCGCCCGGCTCCGGTAGCGCAGATCCAGCGCGAGACGTTCCGCCCACGTGGAGAGCGTCGTCGTCAGGTTATGGTCCGAGCGGTACACGAGGGGACGGCCGGTGCGCTTGTCTTCCGTATCGAGATAGAGGTACGTGGTCTGCAAGGTGAGCTTCCCGGGGATGATGCCGACCTTGGCGCCGGCATCGATCCCGCGGACGCGCGCCTCCGCCACGTTGCGGAACTGGAAGGTCAGCACCTGGCCCGGTGCCCCGGACACCTCGATCAGCTCCTCGTATTCGCTCCAGAAGAGACCCACGTCGAACCACAGCCAGTTTCTGGGGCTCATGGTGGCCCCCACTTCGCTGGCCCAGGCCGACTCCCCGCGGAGTTCCAGATTGGGGACGACACGGAAGCCGAACACAACCGTCGAGCTGTACTGCTCGGCAACACTCGGGGCCCGGTAGCCGCGGCTCAGCGAGGTCCGCAGGCTGAGACGGTCGGATGGTTCGTACGCGAGGCCGATCTTGGGGTTGATCGAAAAGTCATTCTCGGCCGAAGAGGCCTGGTGCAGATCCAGCCGCACTCCGGTGGTTCCCCGCACCCGGTCCGAGATTTCAATCTCGTCCTGCAGGAAGAAGGCGAGGTCGGTGGTGGTCGGAGTCGGTTCGAGGAAGTTGGAGGAGATTTCGGTGTACGAGGCCTCTGCGCCGGTCGTGAAGGAGTGGCGCCCTCCGGTGAACCGCGACAGCTGCACGTCCGTGCCCCAGCGCGTGGAGCGGTGGAAATCGTCGTTGTCGTGGAAGTAGTTCTGCGAGCGCACGAGCTGCACCTGCGGCCGCAGCTGCAGCCTCAGCGCCGGCGTCACGACGGGGGTCGCCGTCATTCCGACGACTACGGCGATGTCCCGCTTGTAGTCGCCGAGCTGCGAGGGTTCCACCTCCAGCGGACGCTCGGGCGAAAGCCAGGTGAAGAACTCCTCCGCCTCCTCGTGCTTCCAGTTGAGGAAGACCTCCCAGGGGGTGGTCGTCTCCGCGCCGAACACGGTCTTGGCCCGGAAGCGCCACCGCTCGACACCGCCGTTCTGCCTGAAGCCGTCGGAGCCCTCGCGCCCGATGAACGCGGTTGCGCCGGCACGGCCGATCTGGCGCGAATGCTGGATCTGCAGCCCCCGCATGCTGAGAAGCTCCTCCGTGAAGTCACGCTCGCCGGGCGTATCGAAGATCCCGTAGTACCCGCGCACGATGGTTCGCGAACCGTCGACCGGGGGACGCGTGATCACATTGACCACCCCGCCCATGGCGTTGGTGCCGAAGAGGGTCGAATGCGGGCCCTTGACGATCTCGATCCGCTCCACGTCGAGGAGCGGCAGGAGACCGAAGTCGATCGACGACCCGACGTTGGCGAGGGCGCGGTGGCCATCGAGCAGCATGAGCACCCGGCTGCCCACGCCCCGCGCGATGCCGCTGGAGCCGCGGATGTCCATCTGTCCGGCATTGAAGGTGACCCCCTGGGCGAAGGGCAGCGCCTCGTTGAGGCTGGTGACGTCCCGGCTGCGCAGCTCGTCGCGCCCGATGACCGACACGCTCACC
>JAPOOQ010000638.1 GCA_026713345.1 Gemmatimonadota bacterium
CGCTGCACCTGGGCCACGGCCGGCAGGCGGCGCTTGGGGACGCGATCGCGTCTCTCCTGGAGTGGTCGGGGTGGACCGTGCACCGGGAGTTCTACTTCAACGACGCGGGCGGCCAGATCCATCGCCTCGCGGTGAGCGTGCGTGCGCGCTACCAGCAGCGCCTCGGGCACGACGCACCCGTTCCCGAGGACGGCTACCAGGGCGAATATGTCTCCGAAATCGCGGCCGGCCTGATCGAGAGGGACGGTCCGAAGTACGAGGACGACCGGAGCGTGGAGGCGCTGGAGGCGATGCGGTGTTTCGCGGTGGCGCTTCTGCGCCGCGAGCAGGAACGGGATCTTGCGGCCTTCAACGTGCGTTTCGACGAGTACTACCCCGAGACCCGGCTGTATTCGGACGGGCTCGTTGCCAACACCATCAGCAAGCTGCACGAGACCGGGCTGACGTACCGGGAGGATGGTGCCCTGTGGCTGCGCACATCCTCCTTCGGCGACCAGAAGGACAGGGTGATGGTGAAGCGCGACGGGTCGCCCACCTATTTCCTGCCCGACGTGGCCTATCACATGAACAAGTGGGAGCGGGGCTTCCAGGACGTGATCAACGTGCAGGGTTCCGATCACCACAGTACGGTCGACCGGGTGCGGGCCGGCCTTCAGGCGCTCGACCGCCCCTCCGACTACCCGGAGTACGTATTGCACCAGATGGTGACGGTGGAGCGCGACGGAGAGGAGGTCCGCTTTTCCAAGCGGGCAGGATCCTACACCACGCTGGCCGATCTGGTCGCCGAGGTCGGCACCGATGTCGCCCGCTACTTCTTCCTCATGCGCCGGCCCGAAGGCCACCTCACCTTCGACCTCGACCTGGCGCTCGACCAGTCGGACCGTAATCCCGTATACAAAGTGCAGTACGCGCACGCACGCCTGTGCCGTCTCTTCAAGCTGGCCGGGGAGAGGGGCTGGGTTGCAGATCACGAAACGCTGATGAGCGCCGACACCTCCCTGCTCGTGGACCGGTCGGAACGGGAGGTGGTCAAGCAGCTGGCCGAGTTCCCGGCCCTACTGCGCCGCGCCGCGACGGGACGTGCCCCCCATCTGGTCTGCGACTACCTGGAGAAGACCGCCGGGATGGTGAACTCCTGGTACCAGACCGGGCATCCCACGCGCAATCCGAAACTCAGCGCGCTGGTGGACGATCCCGGGCTGCGCGGCGCACGGCTTGCGCTCGCCGGAGCGGCCCGTACGGTGCTGAACAACGGGCTGACCGTGCTCGGCCTCGATGCGCCCGAGCGCATGGTGCGCGATGACTGACCGGCGCCGATGAACCCCCCGGGCCCGGACGCAACCCGCCGTCCAGAATCCGTTCTCGCGATCGGGAGCGTGGCGCTCGATTCGGTCGAGACGCCGTGCGGGGGCGTCGAGCGCGTCATCGGGGGGTCGGCCGTGTTCTTCAGCGCGGCCGCGTCGCTGCTCACGGGGGTGCGCGTGGTGGGGGTGGTGGGAGACGACTACCCGCTCGCTGAGCTGGGCTTTCTGGAGGCTCGGGGCGTGGACCTGGGGGGGTTGGTCCGGCGTCCCGGCGAGAGCTTCTTCTGGGCGGGGCGCTATCACGAAGGGTTCCGCACGCGCGAGACCCTCGCTACGCGGCTGGGCGTCTTCGCCTCTTTCGATCCTGTGGTTCCGGCAGCCTGGCGCGACTCCCGGCTGGTCTTTCTCGGCAACATCGACCCGGTGCTGCAGCTGCGTGTGCTCAATCAGGTGCGTTCGCCCGGTCTGGTGGCGGCCGACACGATGAACTTCTGGATCGACGGCTCCCGGGAAGCGCTCCTCGCGGTGCTGGCCAGGCTCGACGTGCTCTTCGTGAACGACGAGGAAGCGATGCAACTCGCGGCGGAGGCGGATCTCGGCCGGGCGGCCCGGTGGATCGGCGATCGGGGTCCGGGAATGGTCGTGGTGAAGCGGGGCGAGGACGGAGCGGTGCTCTTCGGCCCGGGCTGGACGCTCGACTGCCCGGGGCATCCGGTAGGCCGGGTGGTGGATCCAACGGGGGCGGGGGATGCCTTTGCGGGTGGTTTTCTGGGGTTTCTGGCGCGCCGGGGCTCCTGGACGCGCGAGGACCTGGCGGGTGCGGTCGCGTACGGCGCCGCCACGGGGTCCTACGCGGTCGAGGCTTTTTCCGTCGACCGGTTCAGAGGACTGACGCGGGAAGGCGTGGCGTCACGCGCGGCGCTCGTCGCAGAGGCCCGCAAGCGCGCTGCAGTTGGGGGATAGGCGGAAAACGATGAACGAATCACTGACCTACAGGGACGCGGGCGTCGACCTGGACGCGGCCGAACGGGCCAAGCGTTCGCTGGCCCCCCTGCTCGACGCTGTCGGAGACGAGAACACCCTGTCCGGGCTCGGCTCCTTCGGCGGACTGTACGCGGTCCCCGGCGGGATGGCCGAACCCGTCCTGGTGGCGAGCGCGGACGGAGTCGGCACCAAGCTCAAGGTCGCGTTCGCGAGCCGCCGTCACGACACCGTCGGCCAGGACCTGGTCAACCACTGCGTCAACGACATCCTGGTGCAGGGTGCCCGGCCCCTCTTCTTCCTCGACTACCTGGCGACCGGCGATCTGGACGAGGGGGTGGTCTCGGCCGTTGTCGGTGGGGTGGCCCGCGCCTGCAGCGAGAATGCCTGCGCGCTCCTGGGCGGAGAAACGGCGCAGATGCCGGACTTCTACGCCGCGGGCGAATACGATCTCGCGGGCTTCGTGGTGGGCGTGGTCGAGCGGGGGCACATCCTGGACGGGTCGGCGGTACGGGCGGGGGATCGCCTGGTTGCGCTTCCCTCATCCGGGCTGCACACCAATGGCTTCACCCTTGCCCGCACGATCGTCTTCGAGCGCTTGGGCCTGGGCGTCGGCGACCCGTTTCCGGGGGAGCCCGCGACGGTCGAGGAGGTGCTGCTGCGGGTACACCGTTCCTACCTGGCGACGGTGTGGCCGCTGCTGGAGGAGGGCGCGGTGCGGGCGATGGCGCACATCACCGGAGGAGGGATCGGGGGCAACCTGCCCCGGGTCCTGCCGGAGGGATTGGGCGCGCGCGTCGACTGCACATCGTGGGCGCCGGCCAACGTCTTCCGGCAGCTTCGTGATGCGGGAGGGGTCGCGCTCCGCGAGATGTACCGCGTCTTCAACATGGGCGTCGGGATGATTCTGGTGGTGGCGCCGGAACGGGAGGCGGAGGTGTTGGCCGCGCTGGGCAAAGGCGGCTGGCCGCTTGGTGAGGTGGTCGAGGGGTCGGGCGTGCAGCTTTCGGGGGTGGATTGAGATGGACGATTGGACGGTGGCACTTCGGGCCGTGACGGGGCGGTGGGTGGTGGGGCTGGTGGTGATGGCCGGGCTCTTCGCGGTGCCGGTGCGCGTATCGACGCCGGTCGCCGGGATCGTCGGGCCCGCGCGCGCCGCCGCCCAGGAAACGATCCTCCGGGGCCGGTCCGACCTGCGCGGACTGACGGAGCTGGTGGAGCGGTGTACGGCCGGCAACCCGGACTTCGTCTCGCCGTGCCGGGAGGTGGGTCTGGCGGCCATGTCGCTGCAGCAGGGGGTGGGTCTTCTGGGTGCTCTGGGCAGCGACATTCCAGGTAATTCGAGCACCCTGGGGAGGCGCCTGGGCGCGATGCCGCGCGTGGGACTGGCCGTGTCCGGGGGGCTGCTGGGGGTGAGGGTGCCGCCGGTTTCATCGGCGACCGCGGAGGGGCTGGAAGGAACGGAGACGCTCGCACTGGCGGGATTGCGCGTGGATGTCGCCGCCGGTGCCTTCGACGGCTTCCGGCTGGCGCCGACCCTGGGAGGCGTACTGGCTGTCGACCTGATCGGGTCATACTCGCGGGTGCGGCTTCCGGGCGGCGCGGGGGTCACCGGGTCGAGCTCGGGTTTTGGGCTGGGCGCAAGGGTCGGGTTGCTCCGCGAGTCGTTCACGGTGCCGGGCATTTCCGTGTCCGCGACCCGGCGGTGGCACGGTTCGCTGCAGGCCGGAGCCATCGACGCCGGCACGGTGGCCCAGGCCGACACGGAGTTGACGGTGTCCTCGCTGAGGGCCGTCGTGGGCAAGAACTGGTTCGTGTTGGGGCTGATGGGGGGAGCGGGCTGGGACCGCTATGCGGGGGACACCCGTTTGTCCGTACCGCGGGGGGCGGCCGATCCCGGATCGGTGACCGGCCACGTGGCTTCCGAGCGCACGATCTACTTCATCAGCGGCTGGTTCAACTTCATCATCACCCAGGTATCGGCGGAGCTCGGTGTGGCCGACGGGGTGCCGGACCCGTTTGCCGACCGTGCGGGCGTTTACGACCCTTCCGGCCTGAACTGGTACCTGTCCGCCGCATTTCGGATCACGCTTTGATCCCCTCGCTCGAGGTGGCGGTCCGCGAGGGCCGATTGAGCGAGGCGGACGGTCGCCACCTGTCGCGCGCGATCGAGCTGGGCCGCGACGGTTGGGGCCGCGTCCATCCCAACCCGATGGTGGGCGCGGTCGTCGCACGGGACGAAGAGGTGCTGGGTGAGGGCCGCCACGAGGTGCTCGGCGGGGCGCACGCCGAGGTCGCCGCACTGTCTGGCTGTGGCAGCGCCCGGGGCGCGACCCTCTACACCAGTCTGGAACCGTGCCGCCACCATGGAAGGACGCCGCCGTGCACGGAAGCTGTCCGCGCGGCCGGGGTGGCGCGGGTGGTCTTCTGGGCGGCCGACCCGGGCGCTGATGCGGGGGGTGGGGGGGAGTGGCTGCGGAAGCGGGGCCTGACCGTGGACGGTCCCTTCGGCGGGCGGGACGATTGGCGCACGGAGAATCCCTTCTTCTTCCACGATCCGGCCGGCCCGCGGCCCTACCTCGCCCTCAAGCTCGCCGTCAGCCTCGACGGCCGCATCGCCCCGGCCGGGGGGCGCCGCGTGTGGCTGACCGGACCCGAGTCCCGC
>JAPOOQ010000639.1 GCA_026713345.1 Gemmatimonadota bacterium
AAAGCTGGACACGACCGTCTCGCCCGGTGCGAGGAAGAAGACCCGGATCCGGATCCGGACCGTGTCGCCGATCGCGGCCTTGAATCGAGTCCGGACCACTCCACCGCTGTGACCCACCCGTCGGATCGTGGTCCGCGTGGTCGTGTGCTTGTACTCCTTGCCCTGGTTCGTGCGCCAGTAGACCTGGTACTTCGCGGTCCACCCATCGGGCACGGTCAAGCTGTCAGGCGGTTTCCAGGAGAGGCTGTCCCATTGGACGCTGTCCGTCATGGTGACATGCAGGCTGTCGATCGCGCAGTCCGACGCGGTGCTGCACATCGTGCGCGCCGAGTCGCCTGCCGAGCTGTTCGCGACATCGACCGAGCTGTCGCCCGGTTCGTCGCCGGGCAGCGCGGAGGTGGTCAGGTCTCCGATGCAGCCGACGGCAAGCAGCGGCAATAGCGTCAGCAATCTCCTCATCGGTCTCCATTCCCTTCTTCAATGACAAAAATTGGAGCGCCTATCCCAGCGGCTCCAGGCATCAACCCCAGGAGCCGGGTCACCATCCCTCAGGGTCTTATCCTGGCGACCCGCAGTCTCACTTGCGAAGTGAACGACTTCCTCGGTCCGGTCACGGCCCACTCGTTGGCGCGCAACCACACGGCCGCGGCCACAACCGCGAACGAGGCGACCCACACCCAATATGAGGCACCGAGATGCCCGTACATGAAGCGGTCGCCATCGATCGTGACCGGAAGCGGGCGCAGGAAGTTGAAAACGCCAAATCCGAGGGCGGAAACCCCTACTGCTCCGAGCACCCGCCCCACCCACCTTTCCATCCGGCGGCGGGTCCGTCCGAGCATTGGCAACGTCATGGCCATCGCCAGGGTCGGCAGCAGTTCAACGATCCAGCCGTTTCTCAAAGCGAGCCACAGGGATTCCCATCCCGCGGCCGAGATCCCGAAGCTCTGGCTGGATGACTGGAACGCCACGATGCCGAACCCGGGCAGTAGGAGGGACAGCGCGTACAGCCCCCAACCCGCCAGCAGGATGGACCTCCACGTGGGTGCCTCCGACCTGGAGTACTCCCGGAAGAGTTGGCTCGGGTCACCGATCTCTTCACTGACGGCAGCCTCGAACGCCAACACGGAGTCCGGGGCGGGACCTGACTCCCGTTCCTCGGCGGCATGGGACCGCAGATGATCCTCCAGCTCTTTCAGCTCGAGCGGCGAGAACCAGCCCTTGCCTGAGAGATCCTCTCGCCAGCTCCGGACTTCGTCATCCAGCCGGGACACTGCCGCTTCCCCACGATATCTCGAGAGTCGAATGCACCCTCAGCCAGCTCTCCCTGTCGGTCGACAGTTGACCCAGTCCCTGGGTGGTCAGCCGGTAGTACTTGCGCGGCCGTTCTTCGTCGGTGACTTCCCAGTAGCTCTCGACGAGCCCGTCGCGCTAAAGCCGGTGGAGCAGGGGATAGATCATGCCGCCGGACCATTGCAGGTCGCCATCCGAGAGGTGCTTCACCTCCTTCAGGATTTCGTACCCGTACTTGTTGCCGCCGGCCAGGATGGAGAGCACCAGCGGGCGCGAGCAGGCCGCGACCAACTCTTTGGAGATTCTCTTCTTCATCCACTCCTCACTTTCCTGATCAACTCCTCAGAAGCGCCCGTGGGTCGCGGGCCAGGAGACGGCTCCGGGCCTATTGGCACCCACACGAATCAAAGATACCAGCACTGCAAGCGCGACCGCACCCGCCACCACCCAGGTCCCCACCAACCGCAGGAATCGCTCCATGGTCGCTGCCCGCCGTTGCGTCTCTCTCTGGATCAGATCGGCGGCAGCCTGGGTTTCGGCCCGAACAAGGGGGGTCCTGCCATCGAGAGTCTTCGCGGACACATCGGCGCCATGCATGAGAAGTACTTCCACGACGGCCGGACTCGGGTCGCCCGCCATGGGAACGACGTTCGGCCATCTTCGGGCGGCGCCGTGCAGCGGCGTCTCTCCGCCGCTCGCCGCCCGGGCGTTCACGTCAGTTACCCTAAGGAGTTCTTCCACCACGGCCGGGTTTTCGTTGAACAAGGCCGCAAGGTGCAGGGGTGTGCGCCCAGGCTCGTTCACGGCGTTGGGGTTCGCACCAAGCCGGAGCAGTACGCGTACGATCTCCGGGTTGCGGTTGTACCGGGCAGCGGTATGAAGCGGAGTTCGATCCAAAGGCGAAAAGGAAGCCTCCAGGTCGGCCCCCGCTTCGATGAGCACCTCGATGACCTCCGGGTCGTCGCTGAATGCCGCCGCATGGTGCAGGATCGTCCAGGTACCGTTGTTGGAACGGTCGTGGACGTAGTATCCGGCAGCAAGGCACTCGCTTACCCGCGCCGGACCGGCGGTCGTCCAGAACTCTTCGGTCACCCAGCCTTCGCACGGAACCTGGACGGCAGCGTTCGCGGCCGTCAGCGCTGTTAGCACTGAAAATGCAACATGGGTTGGCATACAATCACTCCAGATGGACGAAATATCGTGTCTCGACGCCATCCGCGCCAGCCCTGCACTTGTCCCCTGCTCTTCCAGCACCTACCGTGCCTCATTGCATCCACAGTCACACCCCCCGACCCGGAGTATCCACCGATGAGCCGCCGGACCAACGCCTCCGTCAACCTCTGCGCAGCCGTCATCCTCTGCGCCGCGCACGCCCCCCTCGCCGCCCAGCACAACACCACCAACCCCTTCCGCCCCGTCTACGGCTGGGGCGAGCTGCCCGAAGGCCGCGAATGGGGCTCGACCAGCGCCATCGAGATCGCACTGGACGGCAACATCTGGGTCGCGGAGCGCTGCGGCCGGAACACCTGCGTCGGCTCGGACGTCGACCCCATCCTCCTCTTCGACACCGACGGCAATCTGCTGCGCAGCTTCGGCGCGGGGCTGATCGCCTGGCCGCACGGGATCGACGTCGACCACGAAGGCAACCTGTGGATCGCCGACGCGTGGGCGAACGGCGCCGAGACGACCGGCCATTCCATCCTCAAGTTCTCCCCCGAGGGTGAGCTGCTGATGACGATCGGCACGCCCGGCGAGGCCGGCGACCCGCCCAACCACCTGACGCGCCCGTCGGACGTGCTGGTCGCGCCGAACGGGCAGATCTACGTGGTGGATTCGCACGACCGCACCTTGGGGCGCATGATTCGCTACGCCGCCGACGGCACCTACATGGAGACGTGGGGCGAGCTCGGCTACGGGCCGGGGCAGTTCCGCGACCCGCACGCGCTGGCGATGGATTCGCAGGGCCGCATCTTCGTGGGCGACCGCTACAACAACCGCATCCAGATCTTCGACCAGGAGGGCGAGTTCCTCGCGATCTGGACGCAGTTCGGCCGACCGAGCGGCCTCTACATCGACGCCGACGACAACATCTACGTGGCCGATTCCGAGTCGAGCCCGGCGCGCAACCAGTTCACCGGGCAGCGCAACGCCGGGTGGGAGAAGGGGATCCGGATCGGGGACGCGCGCGACGGGTGGGTGCACCACTTCCTGCCGGACGACATTCCCAACGTGATGGGCTTCAGCGGGCCGGAAGGCGTGGCGGTGGACCGGGACGGGAACGTGTACGGGGCCGAAGTGTCCCAGCGGCGGATCACGAAGTGGGTGCGGTTCAGGCGGTAGGGGGGCGAAAAACTTGCGTTCTGGAACTGGATGGATATATATTGACGCATTGTAGTATGATTGCGGCGGACGTGGGAAAGGAAATGGTTTGGGGTCCGAGTGGTGGCAACCTGTCGCGGCTGCGGCGAGCGTGGTGCTGGCGGTCGTGGCAGCATATCAGGCTGGGCGAGCCGCGAAATCCGCGGAAGCGGCAGCGGGCAAGGCGGCTAAGGAAGCGTCCGACGAGCTTTACGAGCGCCTGAGGACCAACGACTTCACGCATGTCGAGGAGGACATCCGCAGACTCGACGCCAAGATCGATTCCACAAAGCACGAACTCGACGCCAAGATCGACTCTACCCGCGCGCACTTGGAGGCAGGAATCGACCGGGTGGACGCTCGCGTCGACCGGGGGGACGCCCGCCTCAAGGAGACCAGGTTGGAGCTAAAGCACGATATCCGCGCCAGCGAGGCCAGGCTGTTGGAGGCGATCTCGGGGGTGCGGGACCTGGTTACCGGGCTTCGGGAAGCGCAACTCTAGCCCCGCCGCCGCTCACACCCCCCGCACCGCCCGAAATCCCCCGGTCGCTCGCTCATCTGTCTGTCCCTCCTGTTGCCGTACGCGATCTGCACCCCACGCATCCCTGTCCCTGCCACGTGTCCTGGGAATTTTCCCGTTCGGGAAAACTTTCACTGTATACACAGAATATAAGGCACATCATATGCCAAATTACGACAGATTGGGCGATCAGAACACCGTGTTGATGTCGGAATTTTCCCGTTCGGGAAAAAAACCGGGACGCCGGGTCCACACCCCCTCCGGCTGGCCACCGCAGGCGTGGCTGCGTTCGCACAGGTCGTGCCGTGTCGCGTTTTGCGCCCTTTGACAGATTCCGTCGCAGACCCCACAATGATCTGACTGCGCAGCCCGAGGCCAGCCACCGCACTGAAAGGCATCCGCAATGGAGCATTCGCGTGCACGAGCCCCCGCGACGAGCCCGGTCCGCCTAGTTCGCCCGGACTGCCTTGTCTGCCTGGTTTGCCTGGTCGGCCTCACCGGCGGGGCGCCGCCGACAGCTGCCCAGCAGGACTCGGTCCCCGCGGACACCGCCGCCATCCCCAACCCATTCGCCGGCTTCGAGACCCATCATCTCGCGAACGGTGTCAAGGTCTGGTTCAAGCAGCTGCCGGGGGTGCCCAACGTGTCGGTCAGCGCGGGCATTGCGGTGGGGTCGGACGCGGATCCACCCGGCAAGGAGCAGCTGGCCCACTTCACCGAGCACATGCTCTTCTCGGACCACGACGGCAGGACCGAGCAGGAGATCAAGGACGCGGTGGAGGGGCTGGGGGGACGCCGGAACGGCTTCACCTACTCCGATCACACGTACTACTATGTGACGATCGGGAAGGAACACGGGCTCTTCGCGATCGAGTGGCTGGCGGGGGTACTGTCGCCGCACGCGATGGACCCGGAGGTGGTCGAACGCGGGCGGCAGCCGGTGCTCAACGAGATCGGCGTGCGGCCCCGGGAACTCATCGACCACCTCGGGGCCCTGCTCAACCCGGCGTGGCTGTCGACGCCGGACTTCTGGGAGCGGGAGTTCGGGATCGAGCGGCGGCGCGCCCCCAATCCCTACGTGTGGAGAAGTCTGATGGGGATCACGCCGGAGGATCTGCGCGGGTTCTACGACCGGTACTACGCGCCCGGCGGCATGACGGTCACGATCGTGGGCGATCTCGACCCCGCCGAGGCGCTGGCCGTGGCGGAGCGCACCTTCGGCTCGTTCCCCGACCGCCCGGTCAATCGCTGGGAGGTCGAACTCGAGGACCCGGGACGCAGCAGGTCTGCGTACATCTGGGGCTCTCGGGCCACCATCCGGTACCAGTCCCGGCACAAGCTCTTCGACCCGACGGCCGAAGAAATCCTCACCGCGCTCTTCGTGCGCGACCTCCTGAACCGCCGCCTGGGCCAGCGCCTGCGCTACGGCGAGCGCAAGGCCGTGTACGGGGCCAGCCTGAGCCTGGCGCAGCGCGGCCCGGCCAAGTATCTCCTGCTCACCACGCAGATCGACAAGGAGGACTACGAGTTCGCCACCGGGATCATCGACGAGGAGGTCGAGTTCCTGCGGACCGGCACCTTCGACGCGGCCGAATTCGAGGCGGACCGGGCGGCGGTGGTGGAACGGCTCCGCTCCTCGAACCAGACCGCCCAGTCGCTGAACAACTGGACCCAGAACTACTTCTACGATCCCGGGACCTTCGCCGACTTCCCCGATGTCCTGTCCTTCTACCAGAATCTCACGCAGGAGCAGGTCGCCTCGTTCGCCCGGGAGGCCTTCGATGAATCGCGCTCCGGGCTGACCGTCTGGCGACCGCAACCCTTCGACCAGGCGGTGGTGGTGGCCGGAGTCGGGGTGCTGGTATGGCTCAACCTGACGCTGATGGGACGGCTCCTCACGAAGCCCGTCGACATGAGGGAAATCCGGTACATCGCGCGCTTTCGCCTGCCGGTCGTGCTGCGCGTGGCGTACGCCGTCGGCCTGATGGCGTTCCTGATCGGGCTGGCCATGCTGGCGGGGTTCGTGGGCAACCGGCTGGATCCGTGGGTCGCGTCCGTGGAAAGCTACTGGGTCCAGACCGCCGGCATCGCCGCCGTGCTTTTCGTGGGGCTCGCAGTGGTCCTGCTGACCTACTCCGCGGCCCCGCGCAAGCTGCTGCTCTTCACCGACCACATCCGGATCAAGTCGCGTGCCTGGCGCTCCCGGGCGCTGCACGCCGAGGAGATCGCCGAAATCTCGATCCGCCGCTTCCCCGGCGCCTGGCTGACCCCGCGGAACCTGCTGGGGCCGCCGCTCGCGTTCGGCCTGCTGAAGCCCGGTATCCACGTGCGGCCGCACAGGGGCAGAAGCTACTTCTTCCACACGCGCGACACCGAGGAACTGGCGGAGGTGCTGGGCGAGTGGTGGGGGAGTCCCGTGGAGTAGCTGCGGTCAGCTGTCCGGCCGCGCGAAACGGCGGTAGATCGTCACTCCAACCGCCTCGATGTGCCGCCTGAGGGGCGCGTGGCGGATCTCTTCGAACGCCTGGGCATCACACCTTTGCGGGACGTCAAGGTCCTCCAGGTCGAGGATGAGCCGCCCCAGAGTGTAGCGATCCCGGATCCCCTTCGTGGCAAGGTCGATGTCGGACCGGGGAGAGGCCGATCCCAGCGCGTGAGACCCGAAGAGAGTGACGGACTGCAGCTCCGGATACGCGGAGAATACTCGGGTCAGCTTGCCGAGCAGGTCCCTGTCCAGCGGCGTCGGATCACCGGGTAGCGGTGAGGAGCTCACCTTGCGATCTCCTCCGCTGCCAATCGCTCCCAAAGTTCGCCGAACAGATGCAGGTATCGCCTGTGCACCTTGTCCGCGACCGCTTCGAAGATGTCGAAATCGTACTGGTGGGACATCGCGTTGCGATCGGTGAGCATGTCGATCCACGCTTCTCCGTCGTCAATGAGCCCGGCCGCAAACGCGCTCCGGATGACCTTGCGGGGCGTAGCGGTGGGGACCTGGACGCCATCATACTCCAGACGGTCCTTCAACGTCTTCCACGCAAGCTCGAAGGTATACTCGAATCGTTGAATGAGACCCTCGCGCTCAAGATCGCTCAGGCGCTTCGGGTCGGCCTCGGCCGCTTCACGCAACAGGGAGTAGGCGCGGGAGAAGTTGCGGAACCTGTACTGCCAGCGCGGCGTCGGATCGCCGGTGGTCGCACGCTCTTCCCGCCGGGTCATGCGTTGCCCCTTTCGCGCTTCGTTTGCGTGACCATGTCTCCACGATAATCTAACTCCCCCTCCACCCCCTCCCACTCCGCCATCCGCGCGGCCACCTCCTCGACGAGCCCGGTGCGTTCCTCTTCCAGCTTGCGCACCTCGCCCGGCGACGCCTCCGCGTAGAACGCCGGGTCCGCGAAGACGGCCTCGATCTCCGCCACCCTCGCCTCGGCCGCCTCGATCCGCCCGGCCAGCTCGCCCGCGCGCGCCTCCAGCCGCCGCCTCTGCGCATGTGACAGCCGCGGCCGCGCGTTCGCGGCCCGGCCCGCGCGCCCACCACCACCCCCACCCCGCCGCCGCTCCGCCCGCGCCTTCAGCACCACGGTGTCCGCGTCCAGGTGGTCGTCGCCGCACGCGTGCACGTACTCCTCGTACGTGCCGCGGTAGTCGCGGATGCCGTCCTCGGTGATCTCCACGATCCGGTTGGCGAGCCGGCCGACGAACCAGCGGTCGTGGGACACGAAGACGAGGGTGCCGGGGTACGCGCGCAGGCCCTCGACCAGCGCCTCGATCGCCTCCAGGTCGAGGTGGTTGGTGGGCTCGTCGAGGACGAGCACGTTGGGCTGGCGGACCATCAGGCTGCAGAGCACCAGCCGGGCCGACTCGCCGCCCGACAGCGTTTCGAGGCGCTTCTCGGCGTCGTCGCCGCTGAACAGGACCATCCCGAGCTTGCCGCGCGCGAAGCCGGTCCCCTTGCCGTCGCAGTACTGCTCGATCCAGGCCTCGGCGGTGCGCTTCGGCGTGCCCAGGTGGTCGGCGGGGTCCTGCGCGAAGTGTCCCGGGTGCGTCTCGTATCCCCATGCGATCGCCCCCGCGTCCGCCTCCAGGTGTCCCATCATGACATTCAGGAGCGTCGATTTGCCGATCCCGTTCGGGCCGACGATCGCCAGCCGGTCGCCCCGCACCACATCCAGGTCGACCCCGTGCAGCACCCGATTCTCGCCGAACGACTTCGTCACGCCCTTCACCTTCAGCACCTCCCGCCCGCTCGGCCGCACCTGCCCGAAGCGGAAGACCGGGTACCTGCGCGAACTCGCGGGCAGCGGCTCCAGCGTCCGCGCCTTCTTCTCGATCAGCCGCAGCTTGCTCTGCGCCTGCCGCGCCTTCGACGCCTTGGCCCGGAACCGGTCCACGAACTGGCGGTGGTGCGCGATCTCGCGCTCCCGCTGGGCGATCTCCTTCTCGCGGCGTTCCCGCTCGGCCGCTTTCGCGGTGACGAAGCGGGTGTAGTTGCCGGGGTACGACGTCACCGCCAGGTAGTCGATGTCGAGGATGTGGGTGGCGACGTTGTCGAGGAAGCGGTGGTCGTGGCTGATCACTACGGCCGGCCCGCGGAAGCCCTTCAGGAACTTCTCCAGCCACCGGATCGAGAGGATGTCGAGGTGGTTGGTAGGCTCGTCGAGGAGCAGGGCGTCGGGGACGCCCGCCAGGACCTGGGCCAGCAGGACCCGCAGCCGGAACCCGCCGGAAAGGTTGGACACGGGGTCACCATGAATACGTGCCGGGAGCCCCAATCCTTCAAGGATCGCCGCCGCGCGCGCGGGCGCCGTGTACCCGTCGTGCCTCTCGACGATGTCCTCCAGCGCCGTGAAGCGGGCCGCGTCGAAGTGCTCGCCGGAGCGCGCCAGCACCCCCTCCCGCTCGGCCATCGCGCTCCACGGCTCCTCGTTGCCCATCAGCGCGACATCGAGGATCGGGTCGCCAGAGTGCAGGAACTGATCCTGCCGCAGAACCCCGAGGCGCATCCGCGCCGGAATCGACACCGAACCCGCGCTCTCCGGCACGTCGCCCGCCAGGATGTTCAGCAGCGTCGTCTTCCCGGACCCGTTCCCGCCCACCAGCCCGTACCGCTCGCCGGGATTCAGCCGGAACGACGCCCCGCGAAAGAGCGTGTGGTCCCCGAAGGACTTCTCAAGGCCGGTGACGGCGATCATGGCCCGGAAGCTAGCACCGGGAACCATGGAACTCCACAACGCCTGCGGCGTATGCAAGTGCGAACCCCCAAACGGGTTCTCCGCGCGAAAAGAGGCC
>JAPOOQ010000640.1 GCA_026713345.1 Gemmatimonadota bacterium
AGCCCCTCCAGCCTGAGCCGCCACATCCGGTACTGCGGGATCCCTTCTTCGTTATAGACGGCCAGCCAGCCGGGGGCGAACAGCTTCCCCCAACCACCCAGCATCTCCGAATCGAGAACCTGCGAAAAGAGGACACGGCCCGATTCGAGGTCCAGCACTTCGATTACGTCCTCCAACGAGCCGGGTCCGTACCTCCAGGGGCCCCTCTCGGGGTGGGCGTCGGGGGGGGTTCGCTCCAGCCGGTCCTCCCAATCCGGTGCAGGGCGGACGATGAGCACCCACAGCCTGCCCGCCTCGTCCACATGCATGGCGCGCGTGCCGGTCGGCGGTGGCAGGCCGGGCCGGGCGGAATGGCTGTAGCTCTGACCGTCGGGAAACCAGTCGGCACTGCGCACAAGTGTTTCCATCCGCTTGCCCGTTGCCGGATCCCAGCGGTCGATTCGATAGCTCGTCAGGTGAAGGGAGAGCAACGACCCGTCGGGTGCCACGGCCATGAAGCGGTACGGGTTCTGCGTCGGGTTCATGGGACTGCTGGTCGGTATCTCGTCCACGGAATGCAGCGACTCGCCATCCGGGCCCAGGATGTGGACGGCGAATCCGGCGTCGGCGGACAGAGCCTCTTCGAGAGAACCGCCGGGCATGAAGTAGTTGATCGCCATCCGACCGCCAGGCAGCATGGCCATGTCGAATCCGTTGCAGTCCAGGCAGTCCGCCGAGATCGTGCGGACCACTTCGAAGCCCGGGCCCAGCACGGTAATCCGCCTCCTGTGGTTGTCGAAGACGTACAGTTCGTCCCCGTGTTCTCTGACCGCAAACACACGGAAGTATTCGCCCGGCCCTTCGCCCTCCCGTCCCACACGGCGGTACTCCGAGCCGTCTGCCGAGAAGACGGTGAATTCGGCCCAGGCAGCGAAGTTCTGAAAGGCCATCGTGAAACGACCGTCGGAGAGCCGGTGAATGTCCCACGCGATATCGATCACCGATTCGCCGTCGGAGCCCAGCAGGACGTCCGGGGTCAGCTCGATCGAGCAAGTCGCACAGAGATCCTCGGTGAGGACCCTGACTACCTGCGTAGCGGCGAGAGCGTTCCAGAGCGCCAGTCCCGCCACCAACGCGGCGATCACAATCGTCGCACCGCCGAAGAGGCCCAACCGGAAACTGGCGGGACCAAACCGTCGTCCCGCCCCCGCCCCACCACCCGCAGCCACCTGCGCCCGACGAGCCTCCGCGCGCCAGACCACGTCCTCGACGCGGGGCGGCCGACCCGGCTCCACCGCCTGATCCGCGACCTGCGCCGCGGCGACCACACGCGCCAGACCGGCCAGAACGCGCTCATTCTCCGGCGAGCCGCTCAGCCAGCCCTCGACCTCTTGATTCTCCTCCTGCGTCGTCTGTCGGCGCAGGTACCGGAGCAGCAGTTCGTCCATCTGTCTCACACTCCTGTTGGTGTCTCTAGGGCACAAGCGCGCGAGCACGCTGCCTTCTACTATTCGCACGCCCGGCGCACCGACTTGAGCGCCGCGCTCATCTGGTTCGCCACGGTCTGGACCGAGATTCCCATCACGGCCGCAGCTTCCGCGTACGACAACCCCCGCAGGACGATCAGCTCGAAGACCTCCCGGCGCCGGTTCGGCAGCGCCGTTACCGCGGATTCGAGTGCCTCGGCCAGCAACTGTGCATCAAGCTCCTCGGCGGGTGTCGCGGCCCGCGGTGAATCCT
>JAPOOQ010000641.1 GCA_026713345.1 Gemmatimonadota bacterium
GGCCGCCGAACTCCCGGACGAGGTCTGGATCAACCGCGCACTCCCCGTCACGCCGGTCGATCGATCGGAGTCGGCCAACGGGAGAAAGGAGGCCTCACTAAACTGAACCGGAAAGTGTCTCAAAGTCGTTGGCAGGTTCCGTGTAGAGGCCAGGGTCGGTGAAACCGCCCGGTTGACCGGACGGTTGGAGTATCGAGGCGAAACAATGTACCGCTTTGATGTCAGGGTCAGCGTCAAGCAGGAGCCAATACAATGAACCTGGAATCCGATCCGCCCTTTCCCAGCACGGGCTGTCCACTGGCCAGCCTCGGAACGGCCATTGGCCGTGAGGAACTTGCTGCAGATCGCAGACGAGATCTTCTGTATATAGCCGGGCGTGCGGTCCACGCTCCGAGGCCGAAGCAGTGGATGGATGATCGCGCGTCTCCGTTGAAACGAGCAGGCGTCGGGCCGATCGGGTCGCGTGCAGCGGAGGAGCGTTCTCGGGTCCATGAGAAGGTGCACCGCGCCGCTAGTGCCCACGTCGCGCAGGGCGTGGCCATCGAAGAGAATCCGCACGGAATTGCAGCCGATTGACGGCGCCGACGGATCCCGAGAGACGAAGTGCTCATACAGCGTCTGCTCTAGCTGAAGGCCTACCGTCACCGCCGGTTCCCTGATAGAGTCAATGGACAATGAGCATCAAGGCCGAATACAGGGATGGGGTGTTCGCGCCCCTGCAGGAGGTGGAAGAACCCACCCCCGGCGAGGTCTATCAGGTCTTCTCCGAGAGTGAGTTGAGACGGCTCGCGGCCGCCGTTCCGTGGTTGAAGGCTTCGGAGCGCAGCTTCGAGTTCTGGGAGAACGAGGAGGATGCCGTCTACGATGGCCTATAGGCAGGGCGACATCGTTCTCGTCTCCTTCCCCTTCACGGATCTCAGTTCATCCAAGAGACGGCCCGCGCTGGTCCTGTCCCCGGATTCCTTCAACGCCGCCGGAGAGGACCTCGTGCTGGCGGCGGTGACCTCCCACATCACGGATGACCCCAACGCGGTCCATCTCTGGCGCGGAGACTTCGCGGAGGGTCGGCTCCCCAAGCCATCGATGGTGAAGGCCACCAAGCTGTTTACGATGCACTCCTCGCTCATCGCGAAGCGGATCGGGACCCTCGGCACCGAGAAGATGGAGGAAGTCCTACGGTCATTGCGCCGGTTCTTCGCCTGAGCCCGGATCGACCAGCCGGAGGATCCGAGAACCACCGCAGCATTCATGCGGCGATGCCACACGCATTGTTCGGATAGTTCCGTCCACCTGGCCAAACCGTAAAGGCGACTTGACCAAATGTCATGTTCTCTTGACCACGTCGTCCTCGGCGTCCGCGTTGGCCGAGCGCCAGAAGACGGACGGCACCGCAAGCGTCCCCGCCAGGACTCGAACCTGGGGCCTACTGCTTAGGAGGCAGTCGCTCTATCCATCTGAGCTACGGGGACGAGATCGGCGGCCGTGGCGCAGGGGACTCCAGTCTGCCCGCGGCGACCTGATCACGGGCATAAGATTGCCGGAAGGGCTGCGAATGGCAAGCCGTGCGAAGCAGCGGGAGGTGTGCGGACCCCGGCCCCCGTGTGGCCACCGCCAGACCGTGACAACGCCGCCGCTCGCGCGGTATCTTCCGGGGTGCGAGTACGCGGCAATATCGGTTCCATCCTGAAGAAGGGCCCTTCCCATGACGACGAGTGCAGTTCTCCTCTTGCTGGCAGGCGTGCAGGCCGGGCCCGACCGGATCGACCTGGACCCCACCCGGATGACCCTTGACGCGGGCGAAACCGTGACCGTGACGGCCACTGTGCGGTCCGCGGACGGCGCGGTGCTGGGCGATGCCACGGTACGCTGGATCGCGATGAACCCGGAGATCGCCGCGGTGGACCAGAGCGGGCAGGTGACGGCGGTTTCTCCCGGTGAGGCCCGCATCGCGGCCCGCTCGGGGAACGTCATGAGCTTCGCCGCGGTGGTGGTGCGGGCGCTGCCGGTCGCCAGCCTTTCCGCGGAATTGCCGGAGCCTACGCTGCTGGCGGGAACGAGTGCGCCGCTGCGGGTCGTGGCGACCGGGCGGGACGGAGAGCCCGTGACCGACCCTGCGCTCACCTTCTCATCGAGCGACGAGACCGTCGCTGCGGTTGACGCGGTCGGGCGCGTGCATGCGCGCAGCGCGGGCGAGGCACAGGTAGCCGTCGCGGCCGGGGGTGTCAGCGCCACCGTCACCGTTACCGTCCGCGAGGGCGAACTCGGCCCGGTCGAGGTGTTCCCGGCCGAGATCCACGCCCGTACCGGCGACGTCATCCGCTTCGAGGCGCGGGCGTCCACCGCGCTCTACCCGGAGTGGAGCGTGACCGGCGGCGGCGCGCAGATCGAGGCGGAGGGGACGGAGGGCGTCTTCGTCGCGGAGCGTCCCGGCACCTACCGCGTCACCGCCGTGTACGGGGAGGGGCGGGCGGCGGTCGCCTCGGCGTCGGTTACGTCCCGCATCGAGGAGGCGGAGCTGGTGAAGGTCGGGCGCGGCGCGGCCGCGGAGCACCATTCCGGCGACACCTGGGTCTTCGAGGGCGCCAACGGCCGCGACTACGCCTATGTGGGCACCTTCATGTACGACTGGATGAAGGTCTGGGACGTGACCGACCCGTCCGCCCCCGTCCTCACCGATTCGGTGCAGCTGGACGCGCGCAGGATCAACGACGTGAAGATCCACGGGAGCAACCGCATCGGGATCCTGACGCGCGAGGGCGCCTCGGACCGGCAGAACGGGATCGTGGTGCTGGACCTGTCGGACCCGGCCCACCCGGCCATCATCTCGGAGTACAAGCGCACCGTCCCCGGCGGCGTGCACAACGTGTGGGTCGAGGGCGATCTCGTCTACGCGGTCCACAACGGCACCAGCGACATCCACATCATCGACATCTCCGACCCCACCGCCCCCGACGAGGTGGGCCGCTGGGGCATGCCCGAATCCGACCACAAATCGCTGCACGACGTCATCGTCCAGGACGGCTACGCGTACCTCTCCTACTGGGACGACGGCGCGGTGACGCTCGATGTAGGCGCGGGCACCCACGGGGGGACCCCCACCGAGCCCGCATTCGTGTCACGGTTCAAATACCCGGTCGGTAACACCCATACGGCATGGCGAGCTGGACGCTATCTCTTTGTGGGCGACGAGATCTTCCCCGACGACTGGGACGCCGACGCCCCCATCGAGGCGCGCGGCTACATCCACGTCCTCGACATGGCCGACATGGCCAATCCCGTGGAGGTCGCGCGCTACGAGGTGCCGGAGGCCGGCGCCCACAACATCTGGGTCGAGGGCGATCGCCTGTACGTGGGGTACTACCAGGCCGGCCTGCGCGTGGTCGACATCTCCGGCGAACTGCGGGGCGACCTGTACCGGCAGGGGCGCGAGATCGCGATCCTCAAGACCACTGACGCCCAGTCGACGGTCCCCAACTGGGGGATGACCTGGGGCGCACAGATCCACAAGGGTCACATCTTCACCTCCGACCTGAACTCGGGGCTGTGGGTGGTGAAGCTGGTCGAAGGACAGCGGATCATCTCGTAGGCGCCCGTGCCCGAGCTCGACTTCGCCGCGGCGCTCGGACGCATCCGCCGCCTCGTGTGGCGGACGCCGGTCGTGCGCACAAGCGACGGGTGGCTCAAGCTGGAATCGCTCCAGCGGACGGGTTCCTTCAAGCTCCGGGGCGCCGCGAACCGGCTCCTCAAACTGACTGCCGCCGAGCGGGCCCGGGGGGTCGTCGCGGTCTCTTCGGGGAACCATGGGAGAGCGGTCGCCGAGGTGGCGCGCATCCTCGGGATCCGTGCGACGATCTGCGTGCCCGACTGGACGGACCCGTCGAAGCTGCGCGGGATCCGGGCCGCGGGGGCGAAGCTGATCCGCGCGGGCGCCAGCTACGACGAGGCCGACGAGAGGGCGGCCGGGATAGTGGCGGCCGAGGGGCTGACTCCGGTGCACCCGTTCGACGACCAGGACGTGATCGAAGGGCAGGGGACTGTGGGGCTCGAGTTGATTGAGCAGCTCCCCGGGCTCGACGAGGTGATCGTGCCGCTCTCGGGTGGGGGGCTGGTGGCGGGTGTCGGGCTGGCGCTGAAGCCCCGCGGAGTCCGCGTCGTTGCAGTGTCGGCGCGGCGCGCTTCGGTCATGCTGCAGAGCCTGGAAGCCGGAAGGCCGCTCCGGATGCCCGAAGAGGAGACGATCGCATCAGCGCTGTCGGGGGGGATCGGGGACGACAACCGCTTCACCCTGCGGGTCGTGCGTGAAGTGGTGGACGAGCACATCGTCGTCGGGGAAGGCGATATCCGCGCCGCGGTGCGCCGCGCATTCCACGACCACAGGCTGGTCGTGGAGGGCGGGGGCGCAGTCGGACTCGCGGCACTGGGGTCGGGCTACCGCCCGCGCGGACGGGCGGCGGTGATCGTGTCCGGTGGCAACATCGACGGGCCCGCCCTGGAGATGATGGCCGGGTGATGGAGGCGACCCACCGGCTCGACCACGACTGCGACCACAGCCACGACCATTCCGCCCACTTGCGCGACAGCAGCAGACGGAGCCTTACCGCGGCCCTGGTGCTCATCGTCGGCTTCATGTGCGTCGAGGTGGTGGGCGGCATCCTTTCCGGCAGCCTGGCGCTGCTCGCGGACGCGGGCCACATGCTCACCGATGCCGCGTCCATTGCCCTCGCCCTCATGGCGATGCATTTCGGCAACCGGGCAGCTTCGGCCCGGCGCACCTTCGGATACCGCCGGCTCGAGATCCTGGCCGCGCTCGCCAATGCGCTGACCCTCTGGGCGGTGTCGGTGTGGGTCGTCATCGAGGCTGTTCAGCGGTTTTCCGCCACCCCGGAGGTCAGGGGCGGACTGATGCTTGTGATCGGCGCCGCGGGGCTGTTGGTCAATCTGGCGGCCGCCTGGATCCTGCACCGTCCCGCGAAACACAACCTCAACGTCGAGGGCGCTTTCCAGCACGTCATCGCCGACCTGCTCGGATCGGTCGCGGTGGTCGTCTCCGGCGTCCTGGTCTGGGCTTACGGCTGGCACATAGCCGACCCGATCCTCAGCGTCCTCATCGGGGTGCTGATCGTGGTCAGCGCCTGGCGCCTGCTGACGAAGGTCGTGCATGTGCTCCTGGAAGGCGCTCCCGACCACATCGACGTGCACCGCCTCTGCAGCGCGTTCGAGGAGGAAGACGGCGTCGTGACCGTCCACGATGTCCACATCTGGACCCTCGCTCCGGGATACGACGCGCTCACCGCCCATGTGATGGTCGAACCGGACTATCCGGCAGAGAACGACGGCCTGCTGGACCGGCTGCGTCGGATCGCCTACGAGCAGTTCAATCTGCAACACGTCACGCTGCAACTGGAGCGCAGCACCGACCTCTGTCAGGAGGACCATGACGTGGGGAGTCTGGAGAGCCGGTGGCCGGAGATCGAGGGAAGCCGGGTCGGCTAGCTGAGCGCGCTAACGCAGGCGCGTGAACGCCACCCGCAGGCCGGGCAGATTGCCGGTGCTCAACACCTCGATCTCGATACCGTCGCCGGTCCCGTCCGACCGGAAGTCGTAGAAGCGGATTCCAGCCGGCGCGAGCCCGCCGATCCAGGTGCCGGAGCGGAAGGGCGCGGGCGCCCCGCCGGTGCGGGGCCAGGGATAGAGTCCGTCGGGCTGGAAATCGGGCCGGAAGAGCTGGTGGGTGGCCGAGGGGAAATCATATGTGTGGAAGGTGCGCTGGGGCTGCTGAACGCCGGTCCCGTTCAGCATCATGGCCGTGGCGTACTCCAGGATCAGCGCGGAGATGGACTGTCCGGTGATCTCCTCCATGCCCGCGGTGCCTGCGGTGGCGGTGGTGTCGTTCAGCGCGGTGAAGAAGTCTCCGTCGGCGCGTTCGGACGCGTCGCCGTAGGCATCGCCCAGAAACCGGTGGAAGTGCCACGAGCTTCCGTAGAAGGAGTGCCCCGGAGCCGGATCCATGACGAGCGAATTGTTGTACGCCGTGTAGGCGAGCGTGGTCCTGGCGAGCACCGTCAGAACTCCGTAGTTCTCGGGGCTGATGATGGACCCGTCGCGGGGCGGATAGTCATCCCGCGTCAGCAACGCCTCCTGCGCCAAGCCACCTGCGGCCTGCATGGCCTTGCGGGATGACCTTTCGGCGGCGATCTCGGCGGTGCCTTCCTCGATCCAGGTCGGGTGGAAGCTGCCTGCCGCCGTTCTCCGGTAGAGGGAACTGATGTGCTTCATCTCGTGGACGATCGTCGGCAGCGCCTGGTAGTACGTGTTCTCCTGCTCGGATCCAAGGGCACGCAGCTGGGTTTCGCTCATGTACACGAGTTCCATCTGATTCGACCTGGCGCAGGCGTCCCTGGACAGGAAGTCCCCCGGCCAGACGAATCCCGCCACCTGCTCGCCGATCACGGGCGACACGAAGACGTTCACGCGGTCATCGCCGTTGATGTCCGAGATCCCGCCGAAGTACTCGTCGATGGTTTCGGCCCCGTAGTCCGCGTAGTAGTCGAGCACCTGCTGCGCGTCCTGCGTCCTGACCGGGGCGGTCTCGCGCTGGACCGAGTCCTGGTAGATCGCCAGGTGACCGTTGTACCCCACGAGCAGTGCGGCAACGGGGGACGGACCCGGCAGATTGCAGCCGGTTGTGCCCGCGTAGGGACGGAGCATGATCCGCTGCGGGGGCGTAGCCTGGCCGGTTGCCCCGGAGGCGGCCGCCAGGGGACCGGTCCGGTTGTCCGGAAGAAGCGCGTCCCTTCCGGTTCTACGGATGAGCGCCTGCGCTTCTTCAAGAAGTTCGCCGTGAAACCGCGCCGTCGCCTCGGCGATGCGGACGCCGGCGGCGAGCCCCGGTGGAAGCGCGGCCATGCCGGTCGCGCCGTCCGCCGCATATGATCGCTGTGCCGGACCGGATGCGACCGTGCCGGCGCCGATGGCGGTCGCTCTGACGGAGATCATGGGAACGGCCAGGGGAGATGTGTTGGCGCGCAGTGCCGCCACCCGGTATAGATCACCGTCTTCGCCAGAGGGGAGCAGGGGAGGGCACTCCCCGAAGTCGTCCGGACCGAGGACCAGGACATTGCCCGGCTGCAGCTGCAGCGGCGGAGCGCAGACCAGCAGCGTCAGGGCCTTCGAGCTCTCCCGCTCGGCGGCGTCGCGTACGGTGGCCGTGAAGGAGGCGGTGCCCGCGCTCTCCGGGATTCCGGTGAGCACCCCCGCGGAGTCGAGCCGGACTCCGGTGGGAAGCGATCCTGCCGTGATCGACCAGGCCAGCGGCTCGTCACGTATTCCGATCACATCGAGCGCAGCGCGGTAGCCCAGGGCGGCGCGCGCCCGGCCGAGGTTCTGCGTGATGATCGCGAGTTCGGGTTCGGTGGCGATGGCGGCAAACTCTGCCGTGAGCGTGCCGAACCGGACGTCGAGCCGCTGCTCTCCCTGCGCCAGGCCGAGCGTCCAGCGCGTCGACGCGACCCCGGTAGCGTCGCTGACGGCCTGTTCAGGGTCGACCGTCCCGTCCCCGGCGACGATCCGGAAGGTCACGGCAATATCGGGGATGGGTACTCCGTCCGCGTCTTCCACGCGCACCGAGGGATCCTCGGGCAGGGACGACAGGGCCGGCGCGGTCTGGGAATCGCCCGCGACGGCTGTCAGGCTGGCAGGCACCAGCCGTACCTCGAACAGTCCGCTGCCCGACACCGGGCCGTGAGTGGCCACGATCTCCACGCTCCCCGGACCGGTTGCCGTGACCACTCCCCGCGGGGACACGGTGGCGACCCGCTCGTCGCTCGACGACCACGCGATGTCCGCTTCGTAGATGATGGCGCCGTCGACATCGAGAACCTGCGCGCGATACGCGATGGTGTCGCCAGTCTCCTCGACCGTTACGTGTGAGGGCGATACCACCATGGTCTGCGGCACTTGCGGCGCCGTCTGGTCGCAAGCGGAAGAGGCCAGGGCGATAGCGGTCGCCAGGACAGGTACACATCGAGTCATACGGGGAGAGTCATCCATTGTTGGTCCGACATCAAACCTGTCACCGGAGTTCCCTTGCCGCCACGGCCGGCTCAGCCCCCCTAGCGGACCGCCCCGGTCCCAAATACCGGCGCGCCACGTTGACCCGCCTTCCGGCCCGGAATTAATGTACTTGTCGGCGCACTTCGCATCACCACGGACGGGAACGCGTCGCCGCGCGTCCCGCCAGTCCCTCGCAGTTCGAAAAAGAACCGACATACCGATGGCAAAATACCGCAAACCGGGATCGGGCCCGTCGACGCCGGTCAATCCTGCGGAACAGGAAGATGTCTTCGTCGCGAAGACGCTGGAGGTGACCAACTGGGCCCAGCGCAACCGGCCCATCCTGACCCTCGCGGTCGTCGTGCTGGGGCTGGGCACCGCCGCCTTCGTCTACTACGGCCGATACCGGGACACCTTGAACGTCACCGCCGCCAGCCAGCTGGAGGAGTTGCAGCAGCGGCTCGAGATGGGCGACGCCGAGGCCGTGCGCGAGGACCTGAACCTCTACCTGGAGCGATTCGGGAGCACCAGCTTCGCGGACGAGGCGCGGCTCACGCTCGGACAGATCCTGGCGACCGAGGGGGACCACGCCGGCGCGGCGACAGTTCTGGAGCCGCTGGCCGGTGACGTGGATGACCCGCTGGGTGCCCAGGCCGCAGTGCTGCTCGCGGCGGTCTCCGAAGACATGGGAGACGTGCAGGTGGCGGAGGGGCTCTACGAGCGGCTGGCGGACCGTGCGCACCTGAACTTCCAGAGGACGGAGGCGTTGATCGATGTCGCCCGCCTGCGCCGGGATCGGGGCGACCACGCGGGTGCTCTGGCCGCCTACGACCGCCTCCTTGACGACATGGACGAGACTGATCCGGATCGCGCCAGGATCGAGATGTGGCGGGCGGAGGCGGCGGAAAGGGCGCGGTAGGACCGTTCATCGCCTTGGGCGGGCCCCGTCTTTCGCCTCAAGAAGTTCGCATAATATGTATTATGTAAAGTTATGTGAGAGACTCCCCAAACGAAGGTAAGCGTTCCCGGGATTGATTCCCGTCTTGCCTCCCTGCCCCGGATCGGGCATCGGCATTCGGCGGCCGAACTCCGCGTGTGAACCCCCGCCGGGTTTCGGCCACGAGCTAGTCCTGCCGGAACAGCTCCTCGATCCGCGCGGCCAGTCCGTTGCCCAGCCGGGCGCCCGACAGGTTGGCCACGACAGCCACGCTCACGCCGGTGTCACGGTTCAGGGTCATGACCGTAATGCCGCCCACCGAACCTCCCGTGTGGGACACGATCGCTTCACCGTGGTCGTTGGTGGTCGAGCGCCAGCCGATTCCATACCCGGTCTGGCTGCCGTCGGCGAGGGTCTGGGAGGCGAAGAGCATCTCGAGGGTTTCGGCTTCCAGGTAACCGGGAGCGAGGTGGGCATTGGCGAATAGGAGCATGTCTTCCGGTGTCGAGAGAAATCCCCCACCCGCCCACTTGTAGCTGTTGTCCACGTAAGGCGCGTTTACCACACCCCCGTCTTCGTCCCTCACGTAGAAGCGGGTTCGATGCGGAATCACCGGCCGCACCTCGTCGGCCATGGTGCCGGTCATCTCCAGCGGCCCGAAAACCATGTCGTCCATGTACTCCAGGAACGGTTCCCCGCTCGCGCCTTCGACCACGGCGCTGAGGAGGTTCCATCCATGGGAGGAGTACGAGTATGCGGTGCCCGGCTCGCTGATGAGCGAATCGTCCTGGAAGATCTCCAGTCCGGAGAGCACGTCCGGATACGGTGCCATCGAGAAGTTCTCCCGGCCCCGGTAGTGGCGGATTCCTCCGATGTGTCCGGCGATCTGCCGGGTGGTCACCGGCCAGCGTTTCGCGGGAAACGAGGGCACGTACGTCCGAACAGGCGCGTCCAGGTCCAGTTCGCCGTCTTCGACCAGGTGCGCGAGCGCGGCAGCCGTGAAGGGTTTGGATACGCTGCCGATCCGGAACTTCGTCTCCGGAGTGACCTTAACCTCGTGTGTCAGATCAGAATATCCAAATCCTTCTGACCAAATGACTTCGGATCCCATACCAACCGCCGCCGACATGCCCGGAATGTCCTGTGCCGCCATGAGCGAATCGATGAGTGCGCGGGCGGACTCGATGGCTGCGGAATACTCTTCGGCGGCGTGGCCCACGGTGGGGTCCGCTTCAGGCGCAGGTCCGCCGCAGCCAGCCACAAGAAGGGCCGCGATGAGGACGGCGCCCGGCCAGCGCTGCTCCTTCTGCCTTGGATGGTTGGAGCGCTTGAACGAGAACACTGTAAAGAGAAGTTTACAAGATGTCATGTTTTCCATACTTTTCGCCGTCCTGGTGTAGCGTGAAAGTCTATTTGCGGGCTGCCGGCAGTAGACTGCGCAGTACGAATCCAATGTTGGCCGGGCGTTCGGCGAGCCGGCGCACATACCACGGGAA
>JAPOOQ010000642.1 GCA_026713345.1 Gemmatimonadota bacterium
CCGTCGCCCACCGGCGTTTCGCGGGCTATCTGTCTCGACCCGATAAGCCTCTATAGAGACTGCCGTGATCCGGTCCACCCGCCTGTCCATGAGCGGCACGGCATGGAGGCGGGAATCTCGATTTCCACTGCTTGGGCAACGGACTCCCGGCCTTCCACCCGTCGCGGTGAAGCTCGATCGTACGTTCGACGGCCTCGGCGACCCGTCGGGTTCTCCGTGACTGCGCTGGTCGCCGGGGGGTGGCGAACCGCCCGGCTGTTGTCCAGGGCCTTCCTCAGCACGCGCTCGGCCCGCAACTGCTTTTTCCAACCGGCCTGGGAATCGACAGTCGGGGGGCCGCGGGTTCTCCACGACCCGGATGTCAGCGCTTACGCGGACGCTGTGCTGGAGCTGGCCCGCGACGAAGAGGCGGGTCGGCATTCACGCCTCCCACGGCGCAGCTCAAGGCGACAGCGACGACGAGGACGGCGCGCTCGGAGATGGCCGTCAACTCCCGTCCGTCTGCGGATCCCCCGCGGGCGCAAACATGCTGGCTTCGAGCGCCGCCCACCGCTTTTCCTGCAGAAGCTCGTCCACAGCCGCGATCATGTCGGCGCCACGCTTATGCACAAAGCGGATCACACCCTCCGCATCGAGGATGTAGATCGTCGGCCACGCCGTGACACGCCATTCGGTCGCGATCGGACCCTCGGTTGAGACCTCTCCATGGCCGTCCCACCAGGTCCGATAGGCCAGCGATTCGCGCACCTTCACGGCCTGAATCGTGTCCAGGACGGGGTCGGAGTTCACGCTCAAGAGCACCGCATCCTCGTTCATGTCCTCATAGAGGCTCACCATGGCGCGCTGGAACGGGTATTCGATCCGGCAGGGACCGCACCAATGCCCCGAAAACACGAGGGCCACGACCTTGCCCCGGTAGTCCTCCAGCGAGAATGTCTCACCGTCGGTGTCCGTACCGGCGATGTCCGGGGCGACTCTGCCCGGAGTCAGGTTCTCGATGACGTAGCGGGCGTTGGCGATCACGTCCCCCGCCTCGGGATGCGCCGCCGCAAGTTCATCCATGTATGCGAGAACTCGCGCCAGTTGCTCGGGCGAAAGGCGGCCGAACTGAAAGAGGAAACCGGCGAAACCCAGGTGGCTATCGGCCTCCTTTTCGAAGCGGTCGGACACCTCCGGTGCGCCCAGAATCGCACGGAGCGTAGCCAGGATCCGGTCCACCTGACCGTCTTCGAAGTCGCCATCGGCGTACAGTTCGGGGTCGCTGAGCAACAGGTCGACGCGCGCGGAGAACACGGGCACATCATCTGGAGACTTCGGGGAATACATGGACGACAGGAAAGCCCTTTGGCCATCGATCATCTGACGATGATCGGGATGCTTCTCGCCGAGCTCGGTCAGGAAGTCGGAGATCTCTTCCTGCCGAGGTTCGGTGATCCGGGGCACCGTGAGACGCCGGGCGAAGTTGGTCAGGTGGAACGGCGCTTCACCGGCAAAGTCGGCCACGGTTTCGTCGGCGCTCATCGCGGCATTGAGGGCCGCCATGAGCCGCCCGAACCGCTCGTCGTCCAGCGCCTCGCCCCCGTTGTCGTACTCGCCGATCGGGGGGAACCACACCCGTTCCACCGCAGCCGGGAGGTCGACCGCGGCCGCCAATTCAGTTTCCGCGCTCTGCGGATCGTGCCATCCCACCATGGGTGAAAGGAATGCTCCGACGAGAAACGAGATGGCGCCGACTCCGACGACGACGTGGATGCGCTTCATTTGACGAGAACCTCTGGGGGGTGTGGGATTCGGAACCCGCTCTACTGCCACTCATATGATGCTCGCGTGAACCAAGACCGTTGCACGGGAGGCCCGGCTTAAGCGGAGCCACTTGGAGCGAAGGGAGGTGCCCCTCCTTCGCCAGTTTGCGATATTCAACATCGCGACCGCTGGCTTACGCACCTTCACTCGGTGCCAGACAGCCTCCTGTAAAGCGCGCCAAACAGTCTCAGGCCACGCAATACTCGGGTCAGCGAAGTTCTCCAACACGTACACGGAGAGGCCCAATTGGTCTGCCACCGGGGCTATCGGGTAGCGAGAATGTTGATTTTTGAGCATTTCTGGGTTACCGTGTCTCCCGTAGAGAGATGTCGGCCTATCCCGAGAGAAGGAGGCAGTCGAAGTGAACTCGCTCCCGAAGCTGAGCAGACGAGAACGCGAGGTCATGGATCTCGCCCACGAACTGGGGAACGCGACGGCGGCCCAGATCCAAGAGAACATGGATGACCCGCCAACGTATTCGGCGGTCCGTTCGACGTTGCGGATTCTGGTGGAGAAGGGACACTTGCTGAGCGAGCGGAACGGACTTCGGTACGTCTATTCGCCCACGATGCCGGCGCGGCACGCGCGGCGTTCGGCGATGCGCCATGTGCTAAGGACCTTCTTCGGCGGGTCCGTTACGGGAGCGGTGGCCACGCTGCTCGAACTGCGCAGGGACGGCCTGACTCCAGAGGAGCATGCTCGGATCACTGAGATGATCAAGCAGGCCGCGAAGGAGGGCCGGTGAACGCCGCGGGCGCCGCGATCCTCGGTGTCGCTCCGGGTGCGGTCACGCTGGCGGCGCAGGTCACGTGCCTGCTGCTGCTGGCACTTGTGCTCGCCTGGCTCGGGCGACGCGGGTCGCCCAGGACGCTTCATCTGCTTTGGACCACGACATTCGTCCTCGTCCTCGCGCTCCCGCTCCTCGGCCCCATCGGTCCCTCGTGGGAGGTGCCGCTCCTTCCGGCCGCCGTTGGAGAGTCCCCGGCGGCGGTTGGCTCGGCCTTTCGCGAACTGCTAACCGAGGATATAGGCTCGCCCCCACCGCCGGAGATCGCCGACGCACGCGAGGCTCTGCTGTTGGCGGAACTGGGCGGTTTGGACGCGCGTTCCGGTGGGGCGGCTGGTGCTCCGGCGGATCCTTCGACGGGACACGCCATCGTTCGGATCGCCTGGATCGCCTGGATCATCGGGTGCGGGCTTTCGCTGGTCTCGCTGGCCATCGCGGTCCTCCGGCTGCGTTGGCTTGTGCGAACGGCGCGTCCCGTGCGCGATCCCGAGTGGGTGCGTGAGGCCGAGGTGCTTAGGCGTCGGTTGGGTCTTCCTGCCGGTGTACGACTTCTATCCAACGGGGCGGTTGAAGTTCCGATGACTGGCGGGCTGTGGCGGCAAGTGATTCTGCTTCCGGAGTCGGCCGCGTCATGGAGCCGGGAGCGGCGCGCCGTGGTGCTCTCGCACGAACTGATCCACGTTCGCAGGCGGGACACGCTCCGGCACCTCATGCGCCGTGCCGTGCTCGCTCTCTACTGGTTTCACCCTCTCATGTGGATTGCCTCGCGCCTCGCCATGCTGGCGAGCGAGAAGGCCTGCGACGAAGAGGTACTGAGCCTTGGCACACGGCCCTCGGAGTACGCCCGGCACCTCCAATTCCTGGCCACCAGCCTCTCCCGCGGTCCGACGGCGCTGGCGCTGCCCATCGTACACCCCTCGCAACTGGAGCGAAGGATCATGTCCATCCTCGCACGCCGCCGTCCGCGCCCCAGCCTCCTGCGCACGGCTCTGACGTTCATGGTCATCGGTGGAGCAGGGGTGTCCGTCGCGTTCGTGCGCCCCGTCCCGAACGGGGAACCCGAATCCGCCGAGATCCCGAGCGAAGCCTCCGAGCGGACCGCAGCAAGGCCCACCATCGCGGCCGAAGCGGCGACCGAATCAAGCCGGGAGACCGCGCCCCCGGCCACGCAGCAGGGGGGGGAGTGCCTCTCCTCCTCCAATGATTCGATCCGGTCGTTCTTTATCCGTGATCACGGCAGCGTGGTCCCGAATTGGAAATGGACGGACGGTGGATTCACCATCGTGAGACCCGTCGCGGGCATGCGGCTGTGTATGCGTGCGGAAGGGGATATCACCCTGAATGCCGAAGGAACCGCGGTCCAGGCGCTGGGCGAGGACAGCTGGCTCGTATTCGAGTCGCGGGGCCAGAAAACCCACCGCCTCGCGGTCACCCGGGGGGGCGGTGGGGTCGAACGCGAATGGAGGGTTGACGGCATGCGTCAACCGTTGGACGCGGAGGCGCGCCATTGGCGCGACCTGATGTTCACGGTCATGCGCGGATATCAGGAGGCGTGGCTCCCATACGCAGGCGCGATGGTTCTCTACGGCAGGATCTCCGGCTACCGCGACGAGCTCTCGGAACTGATGTCTGCCATGCGCGCC
>JAPOOQ010000643.1 GCA_026713345.1 Gemmatimonadota bacterium
CCGGCACTGGTGACCGAGGTCGAAGCGTTCCCTCTCAGCGTGGAGGAGGCCAGAGACGGCCTTCTGGAGATCTGCCACGATCTCCAAGTCCGGCTCCTAGAGGAGGAGTTCACCACCTCCGACGGAGAGTTGTTGCTATGGGACAGATGCACCCCGCCCTAAACCTTCCGGAGTTGGCTAGACAGGTCAGTAGTCGCCAATCACAAAAGCAGTCAGGTGCTGTTCGGGACGCGAGCCTGAGGGTCACACGACTCCCAGCCGCTCGCCCTGGCCCGGCGGCGGACCTCCCGCAGGAGGCGGGCAGGGCGGGCACCGCACGGCGGAGAGGCAGCCCCGACCGAGGTCGGGCCGTTGGCCCAGATCAATGTCTCAGGATCGGTGTCGATTCTCGAAGCCCGAGGCCACGATCCGATAGATTGAGTCTGCGTAGGACGCTGCCCGGGCAGCGTCCTCTTCGGTTGGTTCGTCCCACTCGCCCGGATAGCGGGACTCGACTCCCCACTGGGTGAGTTCGGCGAGATCGGCCACTTCACCGGGTATCCCCCAGTGGTCCGAGCACAGAGTGCGTAGAGCGTCAAGGTCATGGGTGAACGGGATCCGGGCACCGTCCAGCATCAGGGCGGCCTTTGAGCGACTTCTCCGCCGATTGCTGGAACAGGTAGCAGGCGTGTCGCGGCACCGCGGGTGGCTGGAGCAGTCGCTTCCCGACCTGGAGATCCTCACCCGCGAAATGGAGCCAGCGAAATGCCTCAGATGTCCGCTCATCGCTGCTCATATACGACTGTTCCGGTTCGGAGCGCTTCGTGCAGCACAGTTCCCGAAATGTCGCGGCGGCGTTCGATCTCGGCGGGGGTGGCCACGACTATGTCCTTGCCGGCGGGCAAGTCTCGAAGTTCGCGCCGGATCGCAACCGCGACACGGTGCTTGTTGGCGGTCTCCGGGACCACGACGAGAAGGTCGATGTCGCTGTCCCTGCCCGTTTCGCCCCGCGCCCGCGACCCGAACAGCACGATTCGCTGAGGCGCGAAACGGCTCACGATTCTCTGAACTGCAGCATCGACGGCCGTGTCGAGGACGGTGTCGGACTTGGCGGCCGGGGCACCCACAGCAACGAACCCTAGCGCTGAGGTCCTGGCGCGGGAGGCGCACAAGCGTTACCGGGTGTTCGCCGGCGCGCCCAAGCAGATGAGCAACCGCCAGCATCATCCCAGAAGCCGCGCTGAACATGGCGTGGGAGGCGGGGCTACGGCGGCGACCCCAACCGGGCCCAGTCCGGGTTCGTGCAGCGACTGGCCGCTGAGCTCGACAGGCGGGGCACCGTGGATGTGTCGCTGGTCGGTGTCGTAGTTGCCTACTAGGTTCGAGTTGTGGCGCGCAGCGACTTAGTGAAGGCTCTGCTCCGCAACCATCAGCGGGGCGACGACGCCGGATTCCAGCGCGCCGCCAAGGAGCTCAGCGACGACGAGAGGCGCAAGCGCCACGACCTGGTGGCCGAGCAGCTGGAGGCGATA
>JAPOOQ010000644.1 GCA_026713345.1 Gemmatimonadota bacterium
ACGTGGACCGTCCCGCGCGAATACTGGTGCGGGTTCTCGTAGGTGGCCATGTCCTCGACCGCATCGAGGTCCAGGACGGCGATGTCGGCGACGTATCCTTCGCGGAGATATCCCCGCTCGTCCCAGCCGAGAAAGTCGGCCGCGAGACCGGTCATGGAGCGCACCGTGTAGGGCAGGGTGAGGAGCTGCTCGTCCAGCACCAGGTCGCGGATCTTCTTCGTGAAGGAGCCGAAGGCGCGAGGGTGGGTGACGGGCCGGGTGGGGCCGGGGTCGCGGCCGTCCGTGCAGGTCATCATCCAGTCGCGCTGCGCCAGGTAGCGCAGGTTCTCGCCGTCGTAGAGACCCAGGTTCATCACGGCGGCATTGCCGTCGCGCAGGATGCGCCGCGCCGTCGCGGGTGCCTCCATTCCCCACTCGTCCGCCACCTCCCGAAGGGTCTTGCCGTTCAGGTCCGGGCGCTGGTCCGCGAAGAGAATGCGCTCCGCCCCGCCCCGAATCGCCAGCATCTCGCGCGTCTGGCCGTCGATGATCTCGACCGTGTCGGGGTGGTCGAAGCGGCGCACCATCGCCGTGTCGCCCCCGGCGGCGGCCCACCCCGGGATCGTGTACGAGCGCAGGTTCGACTGGGTCGCGGTGTACGAATGATGCGCTCCCGCGACCTCGACCCCGCGGTCCCGCGCGGCCTCGATCAGCGCCGCCCCCTCGTGCGCGCGTCCGTAGTTGTGGGCGCCCTGGGCGTTGAAATGGCTGAAGATGACCTTCGTCCCGGCTTCCTCCCCGATCCGGATCCCCTCGGCGGTCGACTCCAGGTAGCCGAACGGGGGGTAGGCGGCGCCCAGGTCCCGGTCGTGCGTGTCGTAGATTGCGCCCGCGTACCCGGCGGCGACCCGGTTCAGCTCGATCACCTCCTCGGTCTCGGCATAGTTGCCCGGCAGGTAGAACAACCCCGACGACAGCCCGTACGCACCCTCGTCCATGCCCTGGCGCACCAGCGCCCGCATCGCCTCGAGCTCCGCACTGGTGGGCGCGCGGTCCTCCATCCCCATCACCCGCCGCCGCACCGAGTTGTGCCCGACGAAGAGGAACGCGTTCACACCGATCCCGTCCTCCTCCCAGGCGGCCAGCTGCGCGGCGACCTCCGGACTGCCGCCCCCGTCCACTCCCAGCGCCACGCTCGTAATCCCCTGGAAGAGAAAGGCGCGCGCGTCGCGTCCGTGGTCGCTGCCCAGTTCCGCATGGGAGTGCATGTCGATGAACCCCGGCGTCACGACGAACCCCGACACATCGACCGTGTCCAGCGCCGCCACGCCGGCCTCCGCGGCGTCCCCCACGAACACGATACGGTCACCCGTTACCGCGATATCGGCGCTGACCGCATCGGCGCCCGTGCCGTCCAGCAAGGACCCACCGGTCAGCAAGAGGTCGGCGGGCTCGCGGTTGCCCGCACAGGACGCGAGCATGAGAAGGAGGAAGGAAGGCATCAGCCAACCGCGGCGCACCGCGGCCTGGGTTTTCCCCGGCTGGCACGTATGGGCGTCCCGAACAGAGTGAGGCATGACAGGAGAGCGGAGCATTTTGACGACGGATCCCCCCAGGGTGGTGTGGAGCGCTACCGGGGTACGCGGTAGTCCGGACATTGAGCAAAGATAGACGATCGCCAGACACAGGTGCCAGAGCGGTTGGTCCGGACAGCGTACAGCAGCGTCTACCGCTTCAGTTTCGCTCGGACATCCGGACGAAAAAGACGCCGCTGCCGATCGAGGTAGCCCCGATCACCCCGCTCTCGAAGAACGGATAGTTGCTCCAGCCTCCATTGAGCCCCGCTTCGTTGGAGTCATCGGGCTCGTGGTCGAAGAAGGCGATTTCGACCGGACTCTCCCTGGCTGCGATGCTCACCACGCGCAGCCCGGCATGGTAGTTGGACTGGTACATCCGGTTGCCGGCGACATACAGGTTGTGATCCGTCGCCTTGGTAGTCCCGATGAAATCCGCGACAGGGATCGGATCGTCGAGGTCACGCACGTCCCAGACGATGGTGCGGGTACCGGAGACCATGCCGAAGGCCTCGTCGAACTCATCGTTCATGTAGAGGTACTCGTGAGCTTCGTCGAGCCACCCCTGATGCGCGTAGGCGGCGTTCGGATACGAGACCGCAGCCAGCGCCGCCGGAGCCGCCTTGTCCGACACGTCCGCGATGCTGAGGGCGGTCTCGTTGGAGCCGAAGCAGATTTCCCTGCCCCGGTGTTCGATGTCGGGCCCGCGGTAAACCACGCAGATCGCGTCGTGGGTGTATCCCGTGCCCGACCGACCGGTTGCCGGGTCGGCAAAGCACCCGGAGAACGCGGGGTTCCCCGGGTCCCGGATGTCGATCATGTGGAGCCCTCCGCCGCAGGAGTCCCCCCCGCCGCTTGCGCCGACCGCATAGGCGAAGCCGGTCTCCTCGTTGATGACGATGTTGTGGGCGCTGTGGATGCCGTCGTACAACGCAGTGGCCGCGAATGTCTCCGGAGGATCGGCGACCCGGCGCAACCGGGTGAGGTCGAAGACCTGCATGCCGTGCGGTCCGGCGCCATCGGACACGATGAAGGCATGGTTCCTGTGCACCTTGATGTCACGCCACGCGCCCGCCTGTGCCCCGTCCGTATGCGGCAGAATGCCGGCGTACAACGGGCGCTCCGGGTCCTTGAGGCTGACGAAGGCGGTCCCCTGCTGATGCCCTACGAGCGCCCACTCCGTTCCGGTGAGGCGGTCGGTCCATCCCCACATGTCGTTCACGATGCCCTGGGTCAGGCCGATCTCTTCACCGCTGAGGTAGGATACCAGGTCGATGCCGCTACAGGGGTACCTCCCAGCCTTGCCTTCGGTGCATTGCCGTGCCCGGGTGTCCGGCTCGACAGGCTCCAGGCCGACTCCTCCGGGATCGGTGACGCCGTCCGAGTCGCACCCCAGGAGCAAACCCAGTGCGGCAATCCCGGCGACTGCTCGCGTGTTCCTCTTCATCATTCCCCTCCCCGTGGCAATGGCTACCCTACAGCAAAGTGTTGCCCCAAAACATACGCAATTCAGTTCGGGTCGCTTACCTCGGGGTCGATAGAATCAACCTGCGTGCTCCGCAGGTCCACCACGACCTGGTTTCCCATCCTCACCTCCAGCAACCGGAACTCCGTTTCACCGCGCACTGCCAGGAGCCATCGCACCTTGTCGTCCTCGTCGCAGGTCTGCATCGCCCTTACCAGCGTGGGGAGGTCCGGCGCCAGATCACGGGTGTCGACGAGGGGGGTTCCGCCGTCGTTTGCCACGGTCCGGGGGAACTCGATGGCCAGCTGAACGGCCGCGTCCGTTCCCGGTTCGGCACCGTCGCAGCCTCCCCCGCCGCCCTCCACCAGTCGCAGCTGGTATCCGGCCATCCTGGGCTCGAAGGTGAAGGTGACTCGGTCGAATCCGGTCAAGGTTTCCGCCGTTACGTCGGTGAGGCGGGCGAGCGTTGCATCGGGGACGGGGTCGCGCGAGATCGGGTTTTGGGCCCACGGGATGTGCAACCCGACGTCGGCGCGGTCGAGATCACCGTAGTCGGTCTCCGTCATGCCCTCGTGGCGGACTTCCCTGGGTGCCGCGTCGGGGAGGGTGCCGCCGTACTGCACGTTGTCGTCCGTATTTTCGTCGCTACCGCAACCGGCCAGCGCGACGAGCAGCCCACAGAGAATCCCCGCGGGAAGCACCGCCGGTCGAAGTTCCGGGGTCGTTTTCTTGGTCAAGGGATTGATCCTTTCTGCGTCGGGTCGCTGGCGATTCATACCGGGTCGTCCCGGATCAGGGCAGGAGAAGACGTCTTGCCGTCTCCACCCCCGCCACGAGCCGCTTCACTTCTTCGGTGCTGTTATAGAGGTAGAAGGATGCCCGGACCGTGGCGGACAGTTCGAAGCGATCCACCACCAGTTGGGCACAGTGGTGTCCGGCGCGCACCGCGATGCCCTGGGCGTCGAGTATCGTTGCCACATCCTGTGCAGAGGTTCCTTCCAGCACGAACGGCACCACTCCGGCGCGATCGTCGAGGTCGGTCGGCCCCAGAATCCGGATACCGTCCACCTCGGAAAGCAGGGAGACCGCGCGGCGGGTCAGCGCCATCTCGTGCTGGTGAATGGCGTCGAGTCCCACGTCTTCAAGATAGTCGACTGCGGCGGCCAGACCCACCGTCCCGGCGATGTTGGGCGTGCCGGCCTCGAACTTGTGGGGCACTTCCGCCCAGGTGCTGTATTCGTGGAAGACCCGCTCGATCATCTCGCCCCCCCCCTGGTACGGGGGCATTTCGTCCAGAAGCGCTCTGCGGCCCCAGAGTCCGCCGATTCCGGTCGGGCCGCACATCTTGTGTCCCGAGAAGGCGTAGATATCGCAGCCCAGCGCCTGCACGTCGAGGGGGAGGTGGGGCGCCCCCTGTGCACCGTCCAGGATGAAGACCGCGTCGCTCCGGCCCCGGACCAGCGCGCCGATCTTCTGCACGGGGTTGATGGTTCCCAGCGCGTTCGAGACGTGCGGAAGCGAGACGACCCGGGTGCGCGGACCGAGCAGCGAGGCCAGGTGGTCCAGGTCGAGGCGGCCGTCGTCGGTGAGGCCGGTGTAGCGGAGCCGGACCCCCTTGCGCGCGGACAGCAACTGCCACGGCACCAGATTGGAGTGGTGCTCCATCTCCGAGATGACGACCTCGTCGTTGGGGCCCAGGCCTTCCCCCAGCGAGAATGCGACGAGGTTCAGCGCTTCGCTGGTGCCGCGCGTCCACACGACCTCGTGCGCGTCGGCCGCGTTCAGCCAGCGGGCAATGCGCTCACGCGAGCTTTCGTACGCTTCGGTGGCCCGTCGGGCGAGTTCGTGTACGCCCCGGTGGACGTTGGCGTGATCGTGCAGGTAGTACCGGCTGATCGCATCGATCACCTGGCGCGGCTTCTGCGAGGAAGCGGCGCTGTCCAGGTAGACCAGTGGCTTTCCGTCCACGGTCTGGTCGAGGACGGGGAAATCCCGCCTGACGGCGGCGACATCCAGGGCGACGGTCTGCATGCGGCCGGCCGGTCTATTCAAGTCGCAGATAGACCCCGCCGTCACGGACCTCCACGTCGAAGGTCCGCACAGGGGCGACCGCGGGCAGCCGGGTGGCCCTGCCGGTGCAGGGATCGAAGCGGGCACCGTGGAATATGCACTCCACTTCGCCATCTTCGAGTTCGCCGGCGGAGAGCGGATAGTCCTGATGCGAGCAGCGATCCTCGAGCGCGTAGATCTTGCCGCCCACCTTGGCGAGCACGACGGGTCCCCGCTCGGTCGATACCGCGGTGAGCTCCTCCGACGGCACGTCCTCCGCCGACGCCACCCTGGTCCACCGGGCCTCACGGCTGCGGGTCGCCTTGCGAAGCATGGCTGCTAGCCGCTCACACGTCGCAGCTTCGCCTCGATCGCCTTCGTCACCTTCTCGGTCACGCCTCCCAGCGGAAGCCGGTTCAGCACCTCGCCGAGGAACCCGAGCACCACCAGGCGTTCGGCCTGCTCGCGGTCCATCCCGCGGCTCATGAGGTAGAAGAGGGTCTCGGCGTCGAGCTGTCCCACGGTGGCCCCGTGCGAGCAACGCACGTCGTCGGCGCCGATCTCCAGGTTGGGCAGCGAGGTGGCGACGGCATCGTTCGACAGGATGAGGTTGCGGTTGGTCTGGTACGCGTCCGTCCGCTGGGCGCCCTTGTGCACCCGGATGATCCCCCGGAAGACTCCGCGGGCGGAACCGTCCAGCGCCCCCTTGTAGAGGAGGTCGCTGTGGGCGTCGGGCGCCACATGGTCCTGGCTGGTGTTGAAGTCGAAGTGCTGGTCGTCGTCGCCGAAGTAGAGGCCCAGCATGTCGCTGTTGGCGCCGGGGCCGAGGAGCCGGGCATTCAGGTCGACCCGGCCGACCGACCCGCCCAGTGCAACATTGAGGGTGTCGAGGGTGGAATCGCGCTCCGCCAGGGTGCGCTGGCTGGCGAGGTAGAACCCGCCCCGCCCCATGCGCTGCAGCGACACGTACTGCACCTGGGCGCCCCCCCGCGAAAAGAGCTCGACGGCGGTGTTGGCCAGGGTGGTGGACTCGAAGTCGGGGGACATGATCTCGTCCACGAACGAGACCTGGCTGAGCTCCTCCGCGACGATGAGGATGCGGGTGAAGGTGGCGGTGCCGGGCCGCGACCCCCAGCGGCTGAGCCGGATGGGCTCTTCGAGGCGGACACCCTTCGGAACCCGCAGGAAGACTCCGTCCGTCCAGAGGGCCGCGTTCAGCGCAGGGAACTTGCCGTCGGAGGCGGGAACCGCGCGGGTCGCGAGGAGCGTCTCGACCATGGGATCGCAGCTCCGCGCGGCTTCGCGCAGCGAGCACAGCATCACGCCCTGCGCCGCCAGCGCCGGATCCAGCTCCGCCGACACGACGGTCCCGTCGATGTCCACAACGCGCCCGGCGCTCGTCTGGTCGCGGGACATGGTGCGGAGCAGGGGGTCGGGCACCCCGTCGGGCCCCTCGAGGTTCGGCTGCAGCCCGTCGAGCGGCAGCAATTGCGCAACATCCGTGTAGCGCCATTCCTCGGAGCGCGTCGAGGGAAGCGGCGTGGCCATGTAGATGTCCCACGCCTCCTCGCGGCGAACCTTCAGCCAGGCGGGATCCGCCAGCCCCGTCTCCAGCACCGCGTCCCTGTTCAGCGCGCGCAACGCGCGTTCCCTTGGCGGTGCCATCCGGGTCACCCGACGCTCCCTTCCATTTCGAGTTCGATCAGCCGGTTCAGCTCCACCGCGTACTCCAGCGGCAGCTCCTTGGCGATCGGCTCGATGAAGCCGCGCACGATCAGCGCCATCGCCTCGGCCTCGTCCATCCCGCGGCTCATCAGGTAGAAGAGCTGCTCGTCGCCCACCTTGGAGACGGTCGCCTCGTGGCCCACCGACGCGTTCTTCTCGTCGATCTCGATGTACGGGAAGGTGTCGGTGCGTGAGGTCTCGTTGATCAGCAGGGCGTCGCACTCGACGTTCGACTTCGCGTTCGAGGCGCCGTCGTAGACCTTGCAGAGGCCGCGGTACGAGGAGCGCCCCGTGCCCTTCGAGATCGACTTCGACACGATGCTCGACGACGTGTTCGGCGCCACGTGGATGACCTTGCCGCCCGTGTCCTGGTGCTGGCCGTCGCCCGCGTACGCGATCGAGAGGATCTCGCCGTGCGCGCCCTCGCCCATCAGGTAGCAGGACGGGTACTTCATCGTGAGCTTGGAGCCCAGGTTGCCGTCCAGCCACTCCATGTGCGCTCCCTGCTGCACCAGCGCCCGCTGGGTCACCAGGTTGTACATGTTGTTCGACCAGTTCTGGATCGTGGTGTAGCGGAATCGGGCGTCCCGGTTCACGATGATCTCGATCACCCCCGAATGGAACGAATCGGTCGAGTAGACCGGGGCGGTGCACCCTTCGATGTAGTGGGCGCGCGAGCCTTCACCGGCGATGATCAGCGTGCGCTCGAACTGCCCCAGCCGCTCCTGGTTGACCCGGAAGTACGCCTGCAGCGGCGTCTCCAGGTGCACACCCGGCGGGATGTAGACGAAGGATCCGCCCGACCACACGGCCGAGTTCAGCGCGGCGAACTTGTTGTCAGCGGCGGGGATCACCGTCCCGAAGTGCTCGCGGAAGAGCTCGGGGTGGTTCTTCAGTCCGTCCTCGATGGAGTCGAAGATCACGCCCTTGGATTCCCACTCCTCCTTGAGCGAATGGTAGACCATTTCGGAGTCGTACTGGGCCCCGACGCCCGCCAGAAGACGGCGCTCGGCCTCGGGGATGCCCAGCCGCTCGAAGGTCTCCTTGATGTTCTCCGGCACGTCGTCCCAGGAGCGTTCCATCTGTTCCTGCGGCCTGACGTAGAAGTACGTCTGGTCGAGCGTCTCCTGAAGCTCGGACAGATCCCCGCCCCACTGCGGCATCGGCTTCGCCTCGTAGATCCTCAACGCCTTCAGGCGGCTCTTCAGGATCCACTCCGGCTCGTCCTTGCGCGCGGAGATCTGCCTGACGATGTCGGCGTCGAGACCGGGCCGCGTCTTGAAGACGGGCTCCGAATCGGTGACGAACCCGAACTTGTAGTCGTCGAGTCCCAGTCCGTGTATGACTTCATTGCTGGGCATTCAGCCCTCCCTGTTTCAATCCTGACTGCTGCGATTCGGCGAGCGCTGCGGCCGGTCAGGCGACCTGCGCCCTCCTGTATTTCTCGTAACCCCGTTCCTCGAGGCCGAGCGCAACCTCCGGTCCGCCCGACTCCACGATCCTCCCCTTCACCATTACATGGACCGCATCGGGAGTGATGTAGTTCAGCATGCGCTGGTAGTGGGTGATCAGGAGCACCGACATCGCGGGGTTCTCGGCCTTGAGGGTGTTGATTCCGTGCGCGACCACCTTCAGCGCGTCGATGTCCAGGCCGGAGTCGGTCTCGTCCATCACGGCCAGCGTTGGCTTGAGCACCGCCATCTGGAGGATCTCGTTGCGCTTCTTCTCGCCGCCGCTGAACCCGTCGTTCACCGGGCGCTGCGCGAAGGACGGGTCCATGTGCAGGAGTTCCATCCGCTCCATGAGAAGCTCCTGGAAGTCGAAGAGATCGAGCTCCTCGCCGTCCTCGAGCCGGGCCTGCAGGGCGGTGCGCAGGAAGTTGGCGATCGACACGCCGGGGATCGCCACCGGGTACTGGAAGGCGATGAAGACGCCTGCCTGCGCCCGCTCGTCCGGCTCCATCTCCAGCAGATCCTCGCCCCGGAAGAACACCGAGCCGGCGGTGGCCTCGTAGCCCGGGTGGCCGGCGATCACCTTGGCCAATGTGCTCTTGCCGGACCCGTTCGGGCCCATGATCGCGTGAATCTCGCCGGGACGGATTGCGAGGTCCACGCCCTTCAGAATATTTGGATCCTCTTCCGCGACCCGGGCGGTGAGCCCGGTCACGGAGAGGATGGGACGGTCATTCATCCGACAGGCTCACTATTCCTCTGATGACTTGTTCTTGTACTCGGGGGCCGCTCGGCCGCCGAGGATCGGCCGGCCAAGGGGACACGAAAGCTACCGGAGACAGGCGGCCACGTCAAGTCTCCGAACGGCATCGGCACACGCTCCCCATTTCCTTGTAAGATATTCAACTGCAACCGCTTACGGGATTGTGTGCTAAAAGATGGGTGCCGTGATCCATGTGTCCGACCGGGCCCACGCCTCCTGGAACAGCCCGTGGACTTCATCGGCCTCGGACATGCGGTCCTGGGCCCGGAGAGCCGCTTCCAGGCCGAAGAGCGACCACCCGTTCATGGGATGTTCCTCGAGAGCGGCCCTGAACACGGTCTCCGCCTCCGCGTAGCGCTCCATCTCCAGCAGCAAATCGCCCAACCAGTGGCGCGCCGAGAAGTTGAGCGGCTCGGGCTCGTCGTAGCGCAGGCCGTCCTCAAGCTCGATCGCGGCCTCCAGCACCTCGACGGCGCGCTCGTTCTCGTCCTCGTCGCGCAGGATCTCCGCCTCGAGGATCCCTCCCACCACACCGAGCAGGTCGGCGGCCGAGTGTCCCCGGAACGACCCGGACGTCACCTCCGCCGCGAGCTTGACCTTCTCCAGGTAGAACTTCGCGCGTCCCGGGTCATCGGTGCGCAGGAACGCATAGCCGTGCGAGAAGTCCCAGAAACCGCGCTGGATCGCCCGGTCCGGCGGGTCGTCCAGCTCCAGGATATCGTCGAAGCGGCCGAAGCGGAGCATGGTCATGGCCTCGTAGAAGTTGCCGCTGGGGACCGTCTTGCCGTAGTCCCGTCCGGCCTGGATCGCAACCGCGCCCTGGCCGTCCATCGAAGCCGCAAAGAGGAGCATGTGCAGGTTGTGGGACGGGTAGATGGCCCACGCGATGTCGTGTTCGGCCCGCAGGTCGGAGTGCCAGGCGTCCAGGTTGGCCCGCACGGCGTCGCCCCAGCGGCCGATCCGGTTGTAGGTGTGGGACGGCATGTGCTGGATATGGCTGGCGCCGGGGATCGCCGCTCCGAGATGGTCGGCGCAGGCCTCCGCCTTCTCCGGCTTGACGGTGGGCTCGGTGGCGTGGACGTAGAGGTGGCACGCCCCCGGGTGGGTGATGTCGATGGCCAGAACGGCCTCCAGGATGGCGTGGATCTTCTGCACCGCGGGCTTCTCGATGTCCCAGCGGCCGCGCCGCGGTTCGAGCAGCATGAGCGACTCGCCGTACAGCGTTCCCACGTCCAGGTCATGGGGGAAGCGCCGGTAGACCTCGGCCATCGCGTCGGCGTACTCCTCGTCCATCTTCCGGCGTGACTCCGAGTCGTGCTCCATCGCATAGCGCACCGACATCGCCTCGATCAGCGCGCGCTCGACCTCGTTGGCGTGCTCCGCCGCCAGCGCATTCGCCTTCATGATATTCTCGTACGCGCGCGGCGCGTCGTCGGGCCCCATGCCGCCGTTCAGGTACGGTCCCCACGCCCACGCCTCGCCCCAGAAGCACATGGCGCAGTTCGGATCCTCCCGCTGGGCCTGGCGGAACGACCGCGCCGCACGCAACGGAGTGAAGGCGTACATCATCTGCACGCCCTGGTCGAAGTACTTCTGTGCTTCCGCCGAGCTGGTCGTGATCGGTCGCTTGAGGGGCCCGAGGGCTTCGGGGTAGTAGGTGGCCTGTTCGTCGAATCCGGCCGGGTACTCCACTTCCTGCGCCGTCGCGCCGGGCGGTGCAATAGCCGAAAGAGACGAGATCACGACAGTCACGACGATGGCGCTGGAGCGCCGGATGCGCGCGGGTTCCATACGTTTGCTATCCGATTGAAGTGTGGGTTCGGGAATCTGGACCATACGGGCAAAGTGCGTTCTTCAGGGTGAAGTCGCCAGACCCGGCCCGCGGCTGGCGGAAGACTTGCTCCCGCTCGGCCGGCGCACCGGCATCGCGCCGGGGTTAGAATGAATTGGAGGCTTCATGCGTAGTACTGAGGATGGGCCTGCCTCGAATGGCCCCGGCTCAGCGGGGGCTCCGGCCAAGACCACGACTTCGAACCAGGATTGGAGGAAGCTTGCTCCCCGACCTTGAGCGGGAGCTTCTGCGAAAGTGCCAGAGGGGCGATTCGCGTTTCTTCGAACCCATCGTGCGCGCCTACGAGCCCGCCGGGTTGCGGGTGGCGCTCGGCATGATGGGGAACCCGGACGACGCGCGGGACGCGCTCCAGGACGCTTTCGTGAAGACCTGGCAGACGCTGGGACGGTTCGATCTGAAGCGTCCCTTCGGACCCTGGTTCTTCCAGATTCTCCGAAACCAGTGCCGGGACGCGCTGCGGAAGCGCAAGGCGAGGTTCATGCGGGAGGCGCTGGACGAGCGACTGGAAATGAGGCCGGCGGATCCCGAAAGCGGCCCGGAGCGGCGCAGGGAGCGCCGGGCGGCGCGGGAACGCATCTGGAAGGCGCTGGAGCAGCTGAGTGAAGATCACAGGGAGATTCTCGTATTGAAGGAAATCGAGGGATTTCGCTACGGCGAGATCGCAGGCATACTGGAGATACCGGAGGGGACGGTTGCGAGCCGTCTCTTCCACGCGCGCCGGGCGCTGGCGGAGGTGGTGCGTGGGACGGAGGGGGCGCAAACGTGAGGACTCGCACATGAACAAGGTCGTGCCGGCAAAAGTGGAACACGAGGAGCTGATGCGGTTCCTCGACGGGGAGGTCACGCCCGAGGAGCGGGCCGTGGTCGAGCAGTACCTCGAGACCTCGAGCGAACTTCGCCGTGAGGTGGCGATCTTCCGGTCCATGAAGGAAGAGCTTCAGGACCTTTCCCTGGCCGCACGCGGCGGGGACTCGGTGTGGAAACCGATCCGCTCCCGCATCACCGTGCCGACGGGGTGGGTGCTGGCGGGTACCGGTCTCGTCTTCTGGGTCGGCTACGGGATCTGGGCCTTCCTCAGATCGCCCCAGGCCATTCTGATGAAGCTCGCGACCGGTGGGATCGCGATCGGGATTCTGGTCCTGCTGGCCCACGTGATCTGGGAACGGATTCGGGAGTACGGGACGGATCCCTACCGGGACGTCCATCGATGATTGTCGCCACGACAGAATGCGCCACCGGATACACGGTTGTACGCACACTGGGCATGGTCCGGGGGAGTTCGGTGCGTGTCCGGCATGTGGGCATGGACCTGATCGCGAGCCTGCGCAACCTGGCGGGCGGCGAGGTCTACGAATACACCAAGCTGCTCGCCGAAGTGCGGGAGCAGGCGGTGGACCGGATGGTTGCCGAGGCGGAGGCGCTGGGCGCGAATGGGATTCTCGCGGTGCGCTTCCAGTCGGCCGAGGTCAGCCGCGCGGCCGCCGAGATGATGTGCTACGGGACCGCGGTGGAGCTGCGCCCGGACGCGAAAGCGCCGGCGGGGCAGGGCGAGTAGCGAACGGGTCGCGAAAGCCCGCATTGGGCTCACTCATCATCGACATCCTCGGCGTCGCGGGTGCGGTAGTGGGCCATCTGCATCATGTGGACGCGGTTGATGATGCTCACCATGACCAGTGCAAGGGGGACCTGGAGGGCTTGGCGGATCACTTCCGACATGCTTTCGACCTCCTCTGCCGAGGCGGTCCAGGTCACTCCCTCGGCCCCGGAGGTGAGGAGCCACAGACCCCACCACAGAGGAAGCAGCGACGGAGCCTTTTCCTCCCACCACCGGGAGGGGCGGAGGCTGGCTCGGCAGATTTCCTTCATGGCCTGGTACGGCTTCCAGAAGTTGGCGATAGGGATGAAGTACCAGCCGACGGCCCAGCCGGGGGTAAACACCATCCTCGTCGCACCCAGGGCGCGGGCGTTGTAGTTGGCGCGGTAGATCCATTGAAGCACCAGAATCGCACTGCCCAGCGCGACGACCATGACGGGTATTGCGAAGAGCACGAGTAGTCCCAGGAACGGACCCTCCAGAGAGGGGGGCGGCCCACCGGTGTTTGCGTGCCACCAGTAGTTGCGCCAGCTGCCGGCAACGGACAGCAGGGCGAGCGGGATGCTCGCGTAGAGGAATCCCTTTGTCGTCCGGGTCAGGCTGGTCGGATCCCTGAAACCGATTTGCTGATCGTTCATGCTCAGTCTCCCATGTAGTGGATGTTGTGCGCCGAACGCTGCAAGGTAGCGTGGCATCGCGGCTCACCCCCCGTCAAACCCCACGCACTCCGGCCCGAAGCGCGTCAGCCTTGCGGCCATGACGCGCGCCGCTTCGGGGTTCGAATCCACCAGGACGTAGTCGCGCCCGTTGCGGGCTGCCGCCTCGCCCGTGGTTCCGCTGCCGGCAAAGAAGTCGAGCACGGTGTCTCCGGGGTTCGAGTGCACCTTGATGATACGTTCGAGCACCCCCAGGGGCTTCTGTGTGGGGTATCCCGTCTTCTCGCCTCCGGTGGGGCTGACGATCGTGTGCCACCACACGTCGGTGGGCGTCTTGCCGCGGGCGGCCTTGGCCTTGCCGACCAGGCCGGGGGCCATGTAGGGGATGCGGTCCATTTCGCCGAAGTTGAAGGTGTAGTCGGCGGGGTCGCGCGCGTACCAGAAGATGGTGTCGTGCTTGGCGGGCCACCAGCGCTTCGGGCGGGCGCCGTAGTCGTAGGCCCAGATGATCTCGTTCATGAACGACCCGCGCCCGAAGATTTCGTCGAGGAGGATCTTGCAGTAGTGGGCCTCGCGGTAGTCGATGTGGAGGAAGAAGGCCCCGTTCTCGGCCAGGATCCGGTGCGCCTCGCGGAGACGCGGCGCGAGAAACGCGAGGTAGTCGTCGTGGCGGTCTTCGTAGCCGCTCTTGCCGACGATGGTCGTGCGGTAGCGTGCGTCCTGGAAGCCGGTGCGATCGCCGTCCGCGTCGCGCTCGACCCGGATGCGGGTGCGGTGCTGGGTCTTGCCGGTGTTGAACGGCGGATCGATGTAGACGAGGTGGGCGGAGCCCGGCGCCATCTCGCGCAACACGGGGAGGTTGTCGGCCAGGATGATCGTTCCCGATGGAACATCCCGGCGCCCCACTGAGCCGGATTCCGCCATGGCCTTGCGGGCCCGCCGCCGCCGCTAGTTCCCCCCGTTGTCAGAGACCGCCCGCTCCTCCTTCGCCTTCCTCACCATCTCGCGAACATCGGCCAGCAGCTGCTGCGCGTCGTAAACGATCCCGTCCTTGATGGTGTACTTGATGCCGCCGACGCGCTCCACCTCGCCGGTCTCGTCGTTGAGCTTCACGGCGCCGTTCCCGTACAGGACCTTGAGGTTCTGGAGCGGGTTCTCGTCCACTACGACCATGTCGGCCTTGAGGCCGGCCCGCAGTATGCCGAAGTCGATGCTGGCGCCCTTGGGGTCGTGGAGCTCCTCGGCGCCGTAGAGGGTCGCGGAGCGGATGACCTCGACGGGGTGGAAGCCGGCCTCGCGGAGCAGCTCGAGCTCACGGATGTAGTCGAAGCCGTAGAGCTTGTAGATGAAGCCGGAATCGGAACCGGTCGTGCCCCGCCCGCCGGCGTTCTTGTAGTCGTTCAGGAAGTGCATCCACTTCTGGAAGAAGCGTTTCCAGTGGTACTCGTCCTCGCTGGTCCAGTAGAACCAGTAGGAACCGTGCGCGCGGCGGGACGGCTGGTAGAAGTCCCACTGGCTGGGCAGCGTGTACTCGTCGTGGAAGTCGGCCTCCCGGGAGCGCATCACGTCGCGGCTGGCTTCGTAGATGGTCATGGTCGGATCGAGGCCGAAGCCGAGTTCCAGGAAGCGGTCGATGAGCGCGTTCCACTGCTCGGACCCGGGTTCGGCGGCCTGGTGCCACAGACGGCCGACGTTGCCGAAGCGGTGCTGCTCGTCCTGGTAGTTGTAGTCGAGCGGCCAGGCCTGAACGCTGTAGTCGGTCAGCATGGACTCCATGAGGCCGTAGTAGTGGGTCATCATGTCGAGTCCGACTTCGGCGGCGTCGAGCGCGGTCATGCGCACCACGCCCATCTGGCCGAGGTGGGCGACGGTGCCGAGGCCGTGCTTGTGCGCCTCGTCGATCACCGCTGCCATGATGTCGGGGTCGAGGGCGCCGAGCTTGAGGCCGTCGATCTTCGCGCCCTCCACCTCGACCTCGGCGGCCCACTGCACCCATTCGCGCGCCTTCTCGGGGGAGTCGACGGCGCCTCGGTCCCAGGCCTCGCCGGGGCGGGCATACGTGAACATGCGCGGGGCGACGATCTCGTTGCGCGCGGCCGCCGCCTTCTCGCCGAGCGCCCACATCATCGGGCCGTGGCCGACGCCGCGCGAGGTGGTGATGCCGTGTCCCATCCAGAGCTTGTACGTGTATTCGGGCTGGGGGGCCTTCCCGGCGCCGCCGGTGTGGGCGTGCATGTCGACGAAGCCGGGCATGATGTACATGCCGGTCATGTCGATCTCGCGGGTGGCGCCGGAGGGGCGCCGGTCCTCGTCGATGGGGACGCCGGGATATCCAACTGTCTGAATACTGGATATACGATCACCCTCGATGACGATATCCACGGGCCCCATGGGCGGGGCGCCGGTGCCGTCGATGATCGTGGCGCCGCGCAGGATGAGTCGCTCGTGGGGGCCGTCGCCCTCCGCGTCGCCGCGGGGGGTGGTGGGCTCCATCTGCGCGGAAAGAGCGGGGGAAATCGCGGCGGCGCTGATCAGCGCCATGGCGAACACGCGAAGCAGGACGAGCGGGGACTTCATCCTGGGACCTCCTGGTTGGTTGACCTGGGCCGGCACGCTTGGCCGGCAACATGATGGGGCGAAGCTGAATTTGAATAGTAGCCGCGTGGTGGGGGCGGGAACAGGATGGCGGCCAGCAGTCCGTGGATGACCCGCGCGAGCACCGAGAGCGGCGAGGCGCACGGCGGGCTGCCGGCTCGGTTCGCACTACCGGGGAGCCGCGACCGTGTCAGCCCTTCCCCGGAGGCCACGCGCGGCGATAGCGTTGACAATGACTTCCGACCATCCTGGCCAGACGGCGCCGGACGCGCTGACCCACGAGGAAGCCGCTGCCGAGATCGAGTGGCTGCGCTCCGAGGTCGATCGCCACAACCGCCTCTACCACATGGAGGCTGCGCCCGAGGTCTCCGATTCCGCCTACGACGCGCTCTTCCGGCGTTTGCAGGCGCTGGAGGCGGCCCATCCGTCGCTTGCGGCTCCCGACTCGCCAACGCAGCGGGTTGGGGCCGACCCTCTGGAGAGTCTTCCCAACGTGGAGCATGTCGTCCCGATGCTGTCGCTGGACTCGGCGCACGAGATAGACGGGGTCCGCCGCTTCGACGAGCGGTTGCGCAAGGCTCTGGAGGACGACGGGATCCGCTACGTGCTTGAGCCCAAGCTGGACGGGGCTTCGCTTGAGCTGGTCTACGTCGACGGCGTCCTCGACCGCGCGGTGACGCGTGGGAACGGACGGGTCGGCGAAGGGGTTGCGGAGAACGTGCGCACCATCCCGTCGGTCCCGCTCCGTCTTCGCGAAGAGACGCTCCCCGCCCCCGCGCTCCTCTCCGTGCGTGGCGAGGCGATCATGTACCTGGGCGACTTCGAGAACCTCAACCAGCGGCGCATCGAGGCGGGCGAGCCGCCCTACCAGAACCCCCGCAACGCGACGTCCGGAGCGCTGCGCCAGCTGGATTCGCGGATCACGGCGCAGCGGCCGCTGACCGTGCTCGCCTACGACGTGATGGCGGTGCAGGGGGCCGACTTTGCGACCGACTCGGAGGGGCTGGCCGCGCTGAAGGCGTGGGGACTGCGCACGCCGGAACGGATCGAGGTGGTGGATTCGGTGGAGGAGATCGCGGAGTATCACCGGGCGTTCGACGCCGACCGCGAGTCGCTCGACTACGAGATCGACGGCGTGGTGGTGAAGCTGGACGCGCTGGAGCCCCGGGAGCGGCTGGGGAGCACGTCGCATCATCCGCGCTGGGCGATCGCATACAAGTTCGAGCCGCGCAAGGAGGTCACGCGAATCGACCGGATCTTCGTGTCGGTGGGCCGGACCGGGGTGCTGACCCCGGTGGCGCTGCTGCGGCCGGTCGAAGTGGGGGGCGTGACGGTCTCGCGGGCGTCGCTGCACAACCGCGAGGAGCTGGAGCGGAAGGACGTGCGCGAAGGCGACCAGGTGCGGGTCCAGCGTGCCGGGGACGTGATCCCCCAGGTGGTGGAGCGGATCGAGGAGGAAGGGAGGGAGCGGGGGGAGCCCTTCGTCATGCCCGATGCGTGCCCGTCGTGCGGCACGGAGCCGGTCGAAAAGGGACCGTTCACCGTCTGCCCGAATCACTTCGCCTGCCGCGCGCAGTTGAAGGGGCGGATCACGCACTTCGGGTCGCGGAACGCCCTGGACATCGAGGGGCTGGGGTCGGAGACAGCGGCGCTGCTGGTCGACGAGGGGCTGGTGAAGGAGCTCGCCGACATCTTCGATCTGACGGAGGAGGACCTGGTGCCGCTGGAAGGGTTCGCTGAGGTGTCTGCGCGAAACCTGGTGGCCGCGATCGGGGAGCGTCGCAGCGTGGATCTGGCGAGGTTCCTGGTGGGGTTGGGGATTCCGGAGGGGGGGGTGGCGGTGGCCCGCGACCTGGCCGCGCACTTCCGCAGCGTGGACGCGATCCGCGAGGCGGCGCCGGAGGAGATGGAGGAGATCCACGGGGTGGGGGCGAAGATGTCGGCCGCGATCCGGAGGTTCCTGGACGAGCCGCGGGGCTCGGAGGCGCTGGACCGGCTGATGGCGAAGGGGATAGAGCCGGCGGCGCCGGAAGGGGAGGCGGACGGGGGGGAGGGGGGGCCGGATGGGGCGGGGGGGGGCGGGGGGGGGGAGGAGGGGGGGGGGACCGGGGGGGTCCGGGCGCTTTGGCGGGGCGG